>JAIPJS010000003.1:300000-376699 GCA_021734025.1 Candidatus Neomarinimicrobiota bacterium | reverse complement strand
ACTATATCGAGATCTTCTATAACCGCCAGCGGAAACACTCCACCCTCAACTACCAAAGTCCGGAACAATATGCACAGATGCTCCACAACCAAGCCGCCTAACTACTTCGGGTGTCCATTTTATTGTTGCAACTCCAGGGGACGCGGTGGTCATACCAGCGCTGTCATTTTCCCCCTCTCTTCGAAGAGAGGGGGACAAAGGGGGTGAGTTGTAACAAACGCGATAAACCCCAAATCCTGAGTGAGTTTAATAGCCATAATCTGGAATATAATTGAAATCGCATGTGGGAAATTGCTATGAATGACACAGTTAAGAACCTGGGTGTGGTCTTGTCCGTAATTGCCTCATTCGCTGTCGTTGTATTATTGATTTCAGCGGATTCACAGAGAAAAGTCGTTTGCTTTGGTGACTCCATAACCAACGGCGCACGGGCGGATGGCGATAGCTGGGTACATTACCTGAAGCAGGAGCATCCGGGTATCAACTGGGTGAATGCCGGTCGAAACGGACGTAAAACCGCTGATCGGGGGCAGTTATTGCCGGTGATTGAGAATAATCCGGACGCTGATTATTTCCTTATCTTCCTGGGAGTTAATGACTTGAAGGATGGAACAAAAGCGATAGTTGCATCCTGTGTAGAAAATGTGCGGTGGATGATTGAGATAATCCGGGAGAGGAATGCGGAGGCGGAAATTGTCCTCCTTGCGCCAACCGACATCAATCTGGATACCATGGATTCGGTGAATGTCCGAAAAATGTATAACGAAAATACGAAGCAATCGCTGCAGATCCTGGAAAGTGAATATCGGACATTGGCGAAAAGGAGATCGGTGGAATTCATCTCACTGCTAAATGCGGTATCTCCGCCGAATTACGTGGACGGGCTGCATCCCAATCGCGCTGGACAAAAGGAGATTGCCAGGGCAGTGTGGGAGGGATTTGAAAAAATTTTAAAATGAAAACATGAAAACGGAGAGAAAAACGGAGGATTTGCAAAAGATAGCACGGACAATAGAAGAAAATTGACAGGATGTACAGGATGGACAGGATAACGGTCAAAAATTTTTATCTGGTTCTTTTTAAATCCAGTCAATCCTGTTCATCCTGTCAGATTCTTTGTAATTGTTGGTTGATCACCGCCCCTCATTGACATTTCTCTTCCTATATTCAATAATGCCTTAATCATCAGACGAGGTCTCATTTTATGCGCCGGTATTTTCATTCTTCATGGTTAATAAAACTATTACTTATCATTGGACTGAGTTTTATCGTCAGGCCTGATGGGGTGTTCGCTCAAGAAAATGATGACCTTAAACTCTGGTACGACAAACCGGCGGATCGCTGGGAAGAGGCTCTGCCAGTGGGGAACGGCCGTATCGGTGCAATGATATATGGAAAGCCCGGTCATGAAGAAATTCAGTTGAATGAAGAGACCGTTTGGGCAGGCGAGCCCGGCAACAATGTAAAGACTGAACTGAAAGAGCATCTGCCGGAGATTCGCAGGCTACTCTTTGCCGGGAAAAACGCGGAAGCCCAGGAGTTAGCCTACAAATATCTGCCACGACACGCACCTCCGGACAATAACTACGGCATGCCGTTTCAGACCATCGGTAGCCTGTATTTGAAATTTCCCGGGCACGAAAAGGTTAGCAAATACTACCGGGATCTGGATATCAGCGAGGCGGTAGCAACCGTTTCCTATAGTGTGGGCGGCGTGCAATATCGCCGGGAGGTTTTTACCTCGTTCATGGATCATGTTATTGTTCTGCGTCTCACGGCTAGTGAGCCGGGAAACATCACGTTCACAATGGGTGCCGACAGCCCGATGGAGCACTTCCGTGTGGATACCGGAACCAACCGGCTAATTCTGTCCGGCCAATCAGGGGATTATGATAACAAAGAAGGTAAAGTGAAATTTTACACAATCGTTGAGCCGGAGGTAGAGGGCGGCACGGTTATTTCGAATGACAGTACGGTGAGCGTTCACGGAGGGAATGAGGCAATTTTGTATATCTCCATCGGAACCAACTTCAACAGTTACAAAGATCTTACTGGGAATCCCTCGTTAAGGGCGGAGCAGTATTTAAATGAAGCGCTGGATAAAAATTATGATCAGATGAAGGCTGACCATATTGATGACTATCAGCAGTACTTTAATCGTGTGTCACTAGACTTAGGAAAGACGGAGCAAGCCGAAAAATCAACTGACATTCGCGTAAAAGAGTTTAAGTCCGCAGATGATCCTCAGATGGCCGAACTCTTTTTCCAGTTTGGAAGATATCTGTTGATCGCCAGCTCCCAGCCCGGCGGACAACCGGCCAACCTCCAGGGCATCTGGAACAGGGAAACCTCGCCTCCCTGGGACAGCAAGTATACAATAAATATCAATACGGAGATGAATTACTGGCCAGCCGAGGTGACGAATCTGACCGAGATGCACCAGCCGCTGTTTTCTCTCCTCAGGGATCTGTCGGTAACCGGACAGACAAGTGCTATCGAAATGTACGGAGCCAGGGGATGGAACGTCCATCACAATACCGATATATGGCGAATTACCGGCCCGATTGACGGTGCGTATTACGGGATGTGGCCGAACGGTGGCGCGTGGCTCTCACAGCATCTCTGGCAGCACTACCTTTTTACTGGGGATAAAGAATTTTTAAAGGAGGTCTATGCCATTCTAAAGGGTGCGGCGACTTTTTACGTGGATGTCCTCCAGGAGTATCCCGAAAACGACTGGCTTGTGGTAGCGCCGTCCATGTCGCCTGAGAATGCGCACCATGATGGCGTGACTATGGCAGCGGGCACTACGATGGATAACCAGCTGGTTTACGATGTGTTTTCCAACATTATCCGGGCTGCTGAGGTCCTGGATCGGGATCAGGCGTTTATAGATACCGTCAAAGCAAAGAAGAAACGTATTCCGCCGATGCAGATCGGTCACTGGGGCCAGTTACAGGAGTGGATTAAGGATTGGGATGATCCCAATGATGGCCATCGCCATGTGTCGCACTTGTATGGACTGCATCCTGGTAATCAGATTTCACCGTACCGGAATCCCAAACTATTTAGCGCAGCCCGCACTTCGCTGCTGGCTCGCGGGGATGAATCCACCGGGTGGTCCATGGGTTGGAAGGTAAATCTCTGGGCGCGCCTGTTGGACGGGAATCATGCATATAAACTTTTGGAAGACCAAATCAAACCGGCAATTTTACCCGACGGGGAAGAGAGGGGCGGAACCTATCCCAATCTGTTCGATGCGCATCCGCCGTTTCAAATTGACGGGAATTTCGGCGCCACCGCCGGCGTTGCCGAAATGCTGATACAGAGTCATGATGGGGCGATTCATCTGTTGCCTGCGTTGCCGGATGCCTGGCCGGCCGGAAGAGTCAACGGACTAAAAGCACGCGGTGGGTTCACTGTAGATATCGAGTGGCAGGACGAAAAACCGGTGAAGGCGGTAATTTATTCTGAACTCGGCGGTAATGTCAGACTTCGTACCTATTGGGAACCGGAATCCGTTTCCAACGCTTCATTGATAAAACACCAAGGCAAAAATCCAAATCCATTATATTACACTCCGGAAGTGAAGAAACCGCTGATTTCACCCCAAGCCTCCCAGGAAGATCTCGATTTACGTGAAGTGCGTGAATACGATTTTCAGACGGAACCCGGAAATAAATATGTCATTCGATTTTAAGATGTATTGTGGCTCATTCAATTTGACAGTCGCCGCCATTTCGCGTAAACTTCACGCTAAATCTACAAACCATAATACAGGATAATTTTCCTCATTCTATGGCAAATTCACATTCCTCTTCATCAATTTCAATTAACCCCTTCAAATGGGTGCGCTCACTGTACGACTGGGTACTCCACTGGGCGGAAACCCCGTATGGGGGGCTGGCGCTGTTTATCCTGGCATTCGCGGAGTCGTCCTTTTTCCCGATTCCGCCGGATGTACTGTTGATTGCACTGGCGATTTCAATCCCATCGAAGTCATTCAAATTCGCTGGCATTGCACTGACCGGGAGCGTCCTTGGAGCGTTCCTCGGCTATTATATCGGCTGGGGATTGTATGAATCCATAGGCGCAGGCATTATTGAATTTTACGACGTGGAAGCCCAGTTCCGCCGGGTGGGAGAGATGTACAATAACAACGCTTTCACAGCCATTGCCATCTCCGGTTTTACCCCTATCCCGTACAAGGTATTTACCATTGCAGCCGGGGTATTCAAGGTTAGTATACCAATCCTGATTATAGCTTCGCTGGTTGGACGCGCAGGGCGGTTCTTTTTGGTGGGAGCGCTCATCTGGAAATTCGGGAAGCCGATTAAATCGTTCATCGACAAATATTTCAATCTGCTGACCATCGTTTTCACGGTGCTGCTCATCGGTGGATTTATCATAATCAAGTATGCCTTCTGAACAGGTAACTCCCAAATACCGTACAGTCATCTGGGATATGGACGGAGTTCTCATCGACTCGGAGCGCCACTGGAATTCACTTGACTCGCTCTTTCTGGAAGATGTGGTGAATGACTGGGAGGCGTTCGACCAGTCCCGGTTAGTCGGGAGAAGCCTCGGCGATATTTACGAACTGCTTGCAGAGGAATACGGTATCTCAATTTCCAAAGATGAATATTTACGTGAATACAATCGGGTTGCACGAAGAATTTACGGTGAGAAGGCCAGCCTGATGCCAAACGTTCAACAAACACTGCACGAGATTGATGCCCTTGGCGTTGCTCAATGTCTGGCTTCATCATCCTCCCGGGAGTGGATTGGCTACGCGCTGGAACGATTTCCGTTGGGAGAATTTTTTGATCATATTGTCAGCGCCGATGATGTGGGTGGACGCGGGAAACCCGATCCGGCCATTTATGAATATACATGTAAAACCATGGCTTGCACCAAAGATGCAACCATCGTCATTGAAGATTCGGAGCCTGGTGTTAAAGCAGCACAGGGAGCTGGACTCACTGTCATCGGTTACAGCCACAAAGATAATACCCAATCTTTGGAGAGTGCCGAATTTCATGTGTCCGATCTCCTGGAAATTCCGGAAATTGTGAGTGGCGCTGGGAATACCCGGCATTAGCAGTTGCAATCAATCCGAAAAAATTGTACAATTGCACCATTCAGATTGAAAAAACATCTGAATTGCTTTTTTACAGGAACTATTTTCGGGGTGTAGCGCAGTCCGGTTTAGCGCGCTTCGTTCGGGACGAAGAGGTCCCCGGTTCAAATCCGGGCACCCCGACACAGAACTGAGATATATTACAAAACCGATGAACTCTACAGACCAGGGAATAGGAATTTACATGACGGATAAAAGTGGCAACTACGCTCTACCCGTCTATTTTTACTTTTTTCGCTTTTATTATAGCCCAACCTGCGTTTTAGGGAGCGAAACGGTGTAAGTCAACAACAAACATTTACTCTCTGAAGCGTGGGAAAGTCGAAAGGCTCCCACGCTTTTTTTTTAGGGTAAAACAGGAGATTTGTATGAGGTGCCAGGGCGTTAGAGGCGCAACCACAATTGAAGCGAACGAAAGGGAGGCCATTCTCGCTGGGACCCGGGAGCTGTTAACTTCTATGGTAGATGAAAACGGCATTGATCCGGACGATATCGCCAGCGTTATTTTTACAACCTCCAGCGATGTGAATGCCGAGTATCCAGCCGTGGCGGCCCGGAATCTGGGTTGGTATGACCAGGCACTCCTGTGCGGTCACGAGATGGATGTGCCCGGCGGACTCAAAAAATGTATCAGAATCTTGTTGCACTGGAATACAGAAAAATCCATCGGTGAGATACAGCATGTGTATCTGAATGGCGCGGAGAGTCTCAGGCCCGAGCGGGCGCTGGACGACACGCCGGCCAGCCGATAAACTCAAATAGCAAACAAAAGACAGAGGAAATAAGATCATGATTATTGTAATGAAACCAGATGCGGAAGAGCAGGATCTCAATCATGTTACAGAGTCGATTGAGGATGCCGGCTTTAAGGTGCATCTATCGCAGGGCACCGAACGAACTATCGTCGGGGTTATCGGTGATGAACGTTCCCTGGATAAAAAGCACTACGAAAGTTTCCCCGGCGTTGAGGAAATCGTTCCGATCCTCAAACCGTACAAACTCTCCAGCAAAGATTTTCATCCCGAGGGGACAGTGGTCAATGTGAATGACGTTTCCGTTGGCACTGACGAAGTAGTAGTCATAGCCGGTCCATGCTCGGTGGAAGGTTGGGATCAGTTGCGCACTACCGCCAATGAAGTGAAAAATGCAGGCGCTAAAATTCTGCGAGGCGGGGCGTTCAAGCCCAGAACCTCGCCTTACAGTTTCCAGGGACTCGGGGAAGAGGGCCTGGAAATGCTGGATACAGTCGGCGACGAAACCGGCATGCCGGTGATCACTGAAGTCATGGGGCCGTCACAGGTTGAATTGGTAGCTAAATATTCAGATATCCTTCAGATCGGCGCACGGAATATGCAGAACTATAACCTGTTGCACGCCGCAGGTGAATCCGATACCCCAGTGATGCTGAAACGTGGATTCTCGAATACCATCGATGAACTGCTACTGGCTGCGGAGTACATTATGTCTAATGGAAACTATAACGTGATGCTCTGTGAGCGCGGTATCAGAACGTTCGACTCGAAATACACGCGAAACACGCTGGATATCAACGCCGTACCGGTGCTGAAAGAACTTTCGCATCTTCCGGTGATTGTGGATCCAAGTCACGCCACCGGCAAGTGGGAACTGGTGCAAGCTGCGTCCAGAGCGGCAGTGGCTGCCGGAGCGGACGGACTGATTATTGAAGTCCACCCCAATCCGACTGAAGCGCTGTCCGACGGACGCCAGTCGCTGGTTCCGGACCGGTTCAGTACGCTGATGGGACAAATAAACCATATCGCCCATGCCATTGACCGGCATGTGAGTGTTCCGGAGCAGGAGCCGGCAGCGGTGTAATTGAAGAGAATACAGGTAGAAATAAAAAAAGGCACCTCCAGTCGGAGGTGCCTTTTTTATTTAATCAAATGTAATTCAGGTGCTAATCCGCAAGGATATGCGCCAGAATAGTGACGGAAGTCGCGACGCCGGCATGGTTCTGCTGCAGCACGCCCACATTGCGGTATCTTGCATCTACGTCGCTCATAAATGTGATATAGGCGCCGACCACGTCGTCAATGTTAATTGCCCCTCCCAGACCAACTGCGCTACGTATCCTGTTTCGCAGAGTCACCCGGGCATTGTTCCTGATTTCAGTATCAATGGCGGAAATATCTTCTGCTGAAACGTTGATTACATTGGCGTCAATTGCCGCGGCTAGTTCAGCCATGAGGCTGTCCCGAAATGCCTGAAATGCGCCTTCAATTCCACTGAGGGTAGTGGAGGACTTTATATCCGCCTTAAGGGTCTGCCCAAATCCTTCCACGTTCGTAACATTACTCGCAGCTGCTCCGTTTATTACTTCCAGAGAATCAAATAGCTGAGCGGCAGCGTAGGCGGCGGCATTCGCCTTGTGCACGGCCGCTTTATGGGCCAGCGCAGCTTCCGCATTGCCCGTAAGACTCGTAGAAGATTGCGTCAGGGACCAGTAACCGGCCTGTTCAGCCTGGGTATAGTGATCAGCCTGAATTCCGGCGTCCAATGCCACTTCCATCCAGGCATCATTGTAGGCAGTATATGCAGACTGAATAGCCGAAGCATTACCATTGGCATTGTAGAGTTGGGTCTCAAGTTGAGCCTGAGCCTGGACACGTAACGAATCCATCTCTGCCTGCGGATAGCCGGATCCAGTGTTGGCGGACAGGAGTTGTGCTTTTGCGTCAATCCGATTTCTGACTGCAGTCGCCAGGGTCACATAGCTGGGCTGCAACAGATATACTTCTGAAGCTGTCCGGGCATTCACAGCATTTTGGATTTCCAGCGCCGCCCGGTCTTTGGACATTTCTTCGCCGTATTCCGCCATAAACTTTTCAAATACTGCCGCCTCCACCGTTGATTCTGTCGTCAGTGGCTCACACCGGACAGTATTGCCGTTTTGTACGGATGCGGACACGATTGCTCTCCACTCATTGGAATTCTTTGTGGCGATCACCACGAGGTGCCGTTCATTTTCCAGATCGGTTTCGAGGGTAAATTTTCCCTCGGCGTCTGTAGTTACCTCCGCATTGGAGACGGTCTGGATTTCGCCATCGGTCTTAATCCGGGCCAGGGTGACTGTGGCGCCTTCGATACCGGCAGCTGGTTTGCTAAAACCCTGATTACCATCACCATCCGTGACGTAACCTTCCACCATCGATGGATCGCCGGTGGCCAGTGGGGAAGTATCACAGGATATGAGAAGAACGGCTACAATTGTCAGTGTAAAAAAAGTGCGAAATTTTGGTTTCATGAAAGCCCTCCTTAATGTTCAAACTCGTTGGTACTGTGCAGATTTTGACTAATATAGATGCAATAATTGTAATTATACAGTGACAAACGTCAATTTCCCAAATTAAAAAAGGGCTCCCGGTTTAGGGAGCCCTTTTCAGAGGTTCGTCCTGTCTCGGTTATACCGAAATGTTTGCCAGAATTAACAGATCAGTAACCGCTTCGACTTCAGCAGATCCAGCAGTGGAGAACGAGGATTCCACAGTAGACCGGATAGCACTGAAGAACTCGGTATACGCCGTGACGATAGCATTTACGTTGATCCCGGTTGCGATTGCGGCCTGAATGGCGGCATCGAGTGTCGCTTTGGCTCCGCCGGACGCGTTAATGCCGGAATCAATATCGGCCACTACACTGGATTGAATATTTGCATTGGATTCCGCGGCCGTCTGGGTATGCGCCACAACACTATCGTGATAGGTGCTGAATGCGGCCTCGATATCACTCATGGTCTGGGCCGATTCAATCCTGGTCTGCAGTGCAGCGTTCGCGTCCGCAGCCGCCTGAACAGTGTTCTGTGAGGCGCCTATAGTGTTTAATTGCGCCTGGACTGCGTCATCCATCGCTGCCGCAATTTCGGTTGACGATTTTTGCTTAAGTGCGGTCCGGACGTCGGAATCCAGATTTGATGCTGACTCAACAAGCACCTTGCCGGAGACGCTCAGTGCTTTTGACCGCTCCTTGTCGTTAACGTCTTCATCCTCGTATCCGGCTTCTACACTAGAGTAGAAATCGGTATATGCCTGCTCCTTGGCGGATGACGAACCGGCTGCATAAAGATTCGATTCCAGATTGGCCTGGGCATCCGCCTGGGCCTCTGCGATGGCGTCAACGTCAGCCTGTGACTTGTTGGAAATTTCCATTAAAGCTGCCGCTTCAGCATCGGCTTCATTCTGAATTGCAGCTGCAAGATCGGCATAGGCTGAGGTGTTACCCCGAACTTCTGTCGCTACGCTGGCATTTATATTCGACTTGATACTGGTGGACGTCCAAGTGTCGGCACTCCCGTCGGCTCTGGCTTCAGCATAGACACCGGCTTCCACGGTAGATTCTTCCGTCATCGGCTTGCTTTCGACGGTTGCATCACTTTGTACTTCAGCCGTAACAACAGAGCGCCACGTCATACCGTTCTTTTCCGCCTGGACAATCAAGTTCGACTCATTTTCCACATCAGTTTCAACGGTAAAATATCCGTTGGCGTCGGTTTCCACCGATGAAGTGGAGACCGCTTCAAACGACCCGTCGCTACTCGCGCGAACCATAGTTACAGTTGCGCCTTCGACACCACCTGTCGGTTTGGTAAATCCGTCATTTCCATCTTCATCGGTTACCTGGCCCTGCACCTTAGCAGTTCCACCACTATCGGTAGGAGAGTCACTACAAGCTATCAGGAAGAATGACGAGGTAACCAATACCAGTATTACGGTTGTTATTTTCCTTATATATCTCATTGCATTGCCTCCGTCTGTTGTTCTTCTCAACTGTCTGCAAAGAACATAGAGGAGAGGTTGACTACTGTAAGTGATCATTCTCAAAAAAATAAATTTAATTATATATATTGAGTAAAATCACAACTTTTTTACATTATTTGATTTTTAAATATTTAATTAATTAATCGACTATAAGATTACGATATTAACGTTTCTCCCTCAATATGGTAGCAGTTATAGGGGAGCGGAGGGACAATTCAAATTAAATTAACAGAATTCCCTGTCTGAATTCTGTGGTAAAATTTATTACCCGGCAAACAATTCATTGAAGTTCCATTGCTTTTCGGAGTGTGATATCATATTGTTATGATACATCTCACACAGACCTGACCATTAATCCGTGAAAAATTTGAATAGATGCCGAGTCTTTCTAATAAATAAATCATAAGACGTAAAGGAGTCGATTATGAGCAGGTCGCATAAGTCCAAAACTATTAACGATCACCGTCTATCCCCGGAGAGCCTGATGATGAGTTACGGATATAAGCCGGAATGGTCGGAAGGGGCAATAAAGTGCCCGATTTTCCAGACATCTACCTTTGTCTTTGAAACGGCAGAAGAGGGGAAAGCCTTTTTTGAAGTGGCATACGGCTTACGGGAACAGCGGAAAAATGAAAAGCTCGGGCTGATTTACAGCCGGTTAAATAATCCCGACCTGGAAATCCTGGAGGATCGTCTCACGCTCTGGGACGATGCTGAAGCAGCCGCAGTCTTCGAGAGCGGGATGTCAGCCATCACAACAACACTCCTTGAAGTACTCCGTCCCGGCGATGCGATTTTGCATAGTGAGCCTGTTTATGGCGGCACAGATTATCTGCTCAAGCACATCCTGCCGGAGTTCGGCATCAAGTCAATCGGATTCCCGGCGAAGGCAGACAGGAAAGATATCGTAGAAATTCTGGCGGAGGAGCTTGGCGATAGTACTTTGGGGATGATCTATATTGAAACGCCGGCCAACCCGACAAATGACCTGATTGATATCCGGATGTGCCGTGAATTGGCAGACGAATATTCATCCAATGATAAAAACCCCCTTGTCGCAGTTGATAATACCTTTCTGGGACCGCTATGGCAACATCCCTTGAAGCATGGGGCAGATTTGGTGCTATATTCGGCGACAAAATATATCGGTGGCCACAGCGACCTGATTGCCGGGGTCTGTCTTGGTTCAAAGGAATTGATCCATCAAATCCAGAACTTCCGGACTATCACCGGCACCATGTGCGGCCCATGGACAGGGTGGATGCTCCTGCGCAGCCTTGAGACCCTCAAGTTACGCATGACGTCACAAGTTGAAAACGCCAAGTATATAGGAGATTACCTAAATTCACACTCCAAGGTTAACGAGATACATTATCTTGGCAATTTAACGGAAGACGATCCGCAATACGAAGTATATCAACGCCAATGTGAAGCCCCTGGGGCCATGATTTCCTTTACCATAGAAGGTGGGGAAGCAGAAGCATTTCGGTTCTTAAATGCTCTTCAGATGATACACCTGGCCGTGAGTCTTGGTGGTACGGAATCTCTGGCAGAACATCCCGGAACCATGACCCATGCTGACATTACCCCGACAGATCAGCGGCGTATGGGGATTACACCGAATTTAGTCCGATTATCTATTGGTGTCGAAAATAAGGAAGACATACGGGCTGACTTGAATCAGGCCCTGGAAGCCGTTTAATACGTGACTATCTGGTTTGATTCATCGGGAGTTTTATGTAAATTTATTGATATTGAAATTCAGCAGAGAAAGGCAGGAGAAACGTAGTGCACGAGGAAGCAGAACACTATCCGTTCCGGGAAGTCGAAACCAAATGGCGCAATTACTGGCAGGAAAATGGATTACACGAACCGGATTTAGATAATCCGGACGATAAACTCTATACACTTGTAATGTTTAGCTATCCATCAGGAGACAAACTCCATTGTGGCCACTGGTATAACTTTGGGCCGACCGACACCTGGGCCAGATTTCAGCGAATGAACGGAAAAAACGTGTTCGAACCCATGGGATTTGATGCCTTTGGGCTTCCGGCGGAGAATTACGCCATTAAGCACGGTATCCACCCGGACAAGAGTACTCAGGCCAATATCGATTACATGCGGAAACAACTACGCCAGATTGGTGCGATGTACGACTGGCGAAATGAGGTGGATACCAGCGATCCCGACTATTATAAATGGACTCAGTGGATATTTCTGAAGTTATATGAGGAGGGGTTAGCCTACAAAGAAAATGCACCGGTCAATTGGTGCCCGAGTTGTGAGACAGTGCTGGCGAACGAGCAGGTGATTGAGGGGAAGTGTGAACGTTGCGACAGTGAAGTTGAAAAGAAAAAGCTGGAGCAGTGGTTTTTTAAAATTACCGACTACGCCGAGGAATTGCTCGAGGGCCTGGAACGCATCGACTGGCCAGAGAAGACCAAGGCCATGCAGCGGCACTGGATTGGTAAGAGTGTTGGGGCGGAAATGATGTTCCCACTCGCGGAGCAGGATGAAGAGGAGATTAAGGTATTTACCACGCGCCCCGATACGATTTATGGCGCGACTTATATGGTGCTTGCCCCCGAGCATCCGCTGGTTGAGGAAATTACCACTGAACAGCAACGCATTGAAGTTGAAGAATATGTGGCTAAAGCACTGAGAGCCAGCGACATCGATCGCTTGGCGGAAGATCGTGAAAAGACCGGTGTTTTTACCGGAGCATATGCGATAAACCCCTTTACCAAGGCCCGGATTCCTATCTGGATAGCCGATTACGTGCTCTATACCTACGGTACCGGTGCCATTATGGCCGTTCCTGCGCATGATGAACGTGATTATGAATTTGCCCGAAAATACGACTTGTCCATTGAAGAGGTTATCAGCCCCGACGGGGATTCGCATGGGACTGATACCAGTTATACGGAATACGGTGTGTTAATCAATTCCGAGGAATACAGCGGACTGTCCTCAGAAAAAGCCATCAAAAAGATAGCGGGAGACTGCGAGGAACGGGGTATAGGAAAGGCGAGTGTTCAATACCGGCTCCGTGACTGGCTTATATCCAGGCAACGTTACTGGGGAGCGCCGATTCCGGTTGTCTATTGCGATGACTGCGGTACGGTACCGGTTCCGGTGGACGATCTGCCGGTTGAGTTGCCCAGAGATTTGGATCTCCGGGATACCCAGGGCAGTGGGATTGCACCGCTGGGGCATTCAGACGAATTCCTGAACACCTCGTGTCCGGAATGCGGAAGCGAAGCCACCAGAGAAATTGATACCATGGATACCTTTGTCGATTCGTCCTGGTATTTTCTCAGATACGTAGATGCCCGGTATGAAGACGGTCCATGGAATCCCGAGCGGGTAAAAGAGTGGCTCCCGGTGGATCAGTACGTCGGCGGCGCCGAACATGCCACTATGCATTTGCTGTACGCCAGGTTCGTGATTAAAGCATTGCACGATGCTGGCTTACTCGATTTTGATGAACCGTTTCAGCGCCTGTTGCACCAGGGGACTATTACCAAAGATGGCTCTAAGATGTCGAAATCGCGGGGAAATACGGTCTCCCCGGATGAATTTATTGACGATTACGGCTCGGATATTTTTCGGATGTATCTGATGTTTATGGGGCCGTACGAGGACGGCGGAGACTGGAGCGATAAAGGCATCGTTGGAATAGACCGGTTTGTGAACCGTATGTGGCGGCTGGTGAACTCCCATGCCGATACCGATATCATGGAATGTTCCGATGACGAATTGCTGCGCATTATGCACAACACAATCAAGAGTGTGCTGGAGGATACGGCCGACTTTAAGTTTAATACCGCTCTCAGCCGAATCATGGAATATGTGAATGCGATGTACAAAACGGGCGCGGATATCGCCCGGGAAAACCTTGATGTCCTTGTGCGATTAATCGCACCGTTCGCTCCACACCTTGGCGAGGAACTCTGGGTTCGATTAGGGAATGAACCATCTATCTTTGAGACCGCGATGCCTGAATACCGCGAAGACCTGCTTCAGGATGAAACCGTCGAAATCGTTATCCAGGTAAATGGCAAAGTCAGAGATTCTTTCCACGCTCCTGCAGATGCCAGTAAAAAAGCGTTAAAAGAACAGGCAATCGGCAGGGAAAAGGTGCAGAAATACACTGAGGGAAAAGAGATTGGGAAAACAATCGTCATCCCGAATCGACTCGTGAACATTGTTGTAAAATAGTGTTGAGGGCAGGCAGTAGCGCTGTCTGCCATCAAACATTTTACGCGCCCACACTCCGGAAGATTTTTTCACTAATCTTTTACCGAAATCTGTCGACATTATAAATGCCATCCTGGCATTTTTCCGCTTTACATTAAAATAATGGTGGGTGTCGAATATGAATACTTTGCAGGATTATCGGGATACATTAGAGAAAAACCGACAATTGTCCCCTGGAAACGATTACGCAGGCTATTGGTCGCAGGATGAACGCATCACCACCGGAAAATCCCTGGCAGGTCTCCGGGAATGGTTTAATACAGCCGCCAAAAAGCTTGAAGAAGATGCGCCTCATGTCGCCCAGCATGAACCCATTGAATCAGTGAATTATGTTAATACGCTAAAGACCCAACTTCGCCAAACGGGGCAAGAGCTCGCAAAAGAGACGCAGGAGAACCACTTCTATAAGCTGAAGGAAATTAGTATCTACAACACCTTTGAACTGATACGACTGGATAAACAACTCATTCAAACCTACCATGACTTTCATGATTCAATGGAACACGCCATCGAAGAAAAAATGTATTCCAAAGAAAACCTTGGAGATCTGCTTCAAGAATTTAACTCCCTGAAAAGCGTATTTAACGAGCGTAGAGAGCTCATTACCGAAATCGCTGAAACTGATTCGACCCTGCAAAAGCAAATTCAATACGCAGGGAACCTGATTGACAAGCGAAATATTCAGGAACTTTCTGACGCCGTGGATACCATATTTGAAACAGGTCGGGGAAGGGTGAACCCCTTTCTTGATCTTTTAGACGAATTCAAGGAACACCAACTATTTATCTACAGACGCGCTGAACGTTCTATTGAACGGGATGAAGAAGCGATAAAGTTTTTTGAGATTTTTGCCAATGTTCTTGATCGGCTTCAACTGTATACGGAGAGCGACGAGTTATTGTCTCAATTGCCACATTTCGAAAAGCTCCGGAGTTCAATTGAGATGAAGGACAGAATCATCGAGCGCCGCGATAAGCTCATCCACATTTCCGGAATGAAGGATCACAGGGACATGAGTAAAGAGAAAGAAACTGACGAGGAGAACGTCTCTGAGAAAACCGGAAAGCAATCCTCAACGACAACTTATTTCATCGTCGGTTCAGTAATTGTACTCCTGATTATCGTCGTACTTGTTTTCGCCATGTAGATCCTGAAAAGGGAGGATTATCTCACAAAGGATGCCGCAGGCTGCGATATATCTTGGAAATCCATAAGTTTACATAATATCTGTTATCGGAAATTATAAATATAATACATAGCGTCGTAAGTCTATGTATGCACTATGCTGATTGCCCTCTGGCGAGCAGCTCCAGTTGTTCAAGATTGTCTCTCTCTCCGATGCAGATTAGTGTGTCACCCGAGTTGATTACGGTATTTGAGGACGGATTGAATTTCATTTCGTTGGAACTGTCCAGGATTGCCGTAATAATCGTATCAAACTTGCTCCGGATAGGCGTGTCCATTAATTTGGCTCCCGAGAGCTCTGATTGCTCAAATACTCTTATTTGGTCTATCGCCAAATTCAGCTTCCGCTGCCGCGACACAATTTCAATAAAATCGTCCACATGCGGCGATAGCACCATCTGCGCCATCTTGTGTCCACCAATCTCGTACGGATTAACTACCTTATTTGCGCCGGCTGTTCGCATTTTTTCCTGGGTTCCGGCCTCGCTGCAACGTGTCAAAATAAACAGGTCGGGATTTAGGTTTCGCGCAGAAAGCGTCACAAACAGGTTGTCGGCATCCGTTGAAAGCACAGCCACGAGACCTTTTGCGGACTCTACACCTGCTTTCTTCAATGCGTCGTCCTCCACGGCGGTGTCGTCTATATAAGTATATCCCTGTTCCGCCAGCGTTGAAATGATATCAGGATCGTTCTCTATGATGACCGTATCCCGGCCTCGCTGGCGGAAATCGTCGGCTATAACTCGTCCCATTCGCCCGTAACCACAAATAATGTAGTGATCTTTCATTTTTCGAATCTTTCGTAAAAGTGAACGTTCACGTAAAAACGGAAATTCTATAAGGTACCGCGAAACCTGCGTAATCCCGGTGTACCCGATGATTGTAATGCCAAAAACGATCAGGAGTATCGTCCAGATTTGCCCAATGGGCGTCAACGGCCCGATTTCCCGGAATCCCACAGTACTGAGTGTTATGATGGTCATATACAGCGAATTCAGAAATGACCATCCCTCAAAGTATATATATCCCCCGGATCCTACCAAAATCACAGTCAGGATAATTAGCAGAATCCGTCCTATGTTCGTAGCCCGTGAACCAATTCCCTGGCTATTCTGAGATATTTTAGTCATTCTCCCCGTTCGTTTCTTCCTCAGTACCACCGGGATTATCCGTCTCTACTTCATCCTTTACCTTAACTGCTTCTCCCGACAATAATTTCCGGAACCGGATGGCATTCTGATCGTCAATTTTCATATGAATATCGCGCTGCGGAAATGGTATGCCAACACCTTCTTCCTGGAAGCGTTTTTGAATGCTGAAATTAATATCACTTTGAATGTTATTAATCCCCTCCTGGGGATCGTTGATCCATGCCAGTAACTCAAAGTCGAGTGCACTCTCGCCATACTCCTTAAACCATACCCTGGGCCTGGGATACTTCAATACCCGCGGATGCTCACTGGCGAGATCCAATAGGATTTCCTTTATCTTTTCCGCGTCCGTACCGTACTCCACACTGATAGGAATATGAACCCGTGTCGGTGTATCATTCAGACTCCAGTTGATGACGGTTTTCTCAATGAAATCGGAATTGGGGACTATAATTGCAATGTTGTCTCGCGTCAGAATAGTCGTACTTCTGGCAGAAATATTGGTAATCGTTCCGAGGATATCACCCACATGTACAAAATCCTTGGTTTTAATCGGGCGCTCAAACAGAATTATGAGTCCGCTCGCAAAGTTATTAGCAATATTCTGCAACCCAAACCCAATACCGAGCCCCAGTGCACCAGCAAAGACCTTCAGGGTAGTCAGCTGGACGCCAACACTTTCCATGGCCACCACAATACCGATAACCAGGATAATGTAATTGGTGATGGTTAAAATCGCATGCCGCGCTCCCCTGTCCAGGCCGGTTTTCTGCAATACACTATGATTCAGGAACCGGCGGAAGTATTTGGAAATGTAAATAAATACAATGAATATCAGGATTGCCTTGATAAACGACCACGGCGTGATCGGTGTATCCTGCACCTGGAAAATTGTAAACGTAAATAGTGATCTCAGAGACCCCAAAATCGATTGTGCACCCAGTAACCACCAGGATTTTGCTATCAGTACTATTCCAAACAGGATCAGCAGCGCTGAAACAAGGAATTGCGATAGTGTATGCACCCGGTCCCAAAACCGTGCCGTCTTTGAATCTTCATCCTCATCAGATTTGCGTTTTTCTTCCGGAATGATCCAGTTGATGGCATCATACAGGATATGATTAAGAAGAATGCCTATAAGAATAATAGCTGCCGTGTAAAACGCCCTGCTGAATATAAATGACGACAGGTTGGAGTAACCTAAAATTGATAATAATCCGGTGAAGAGTAAAATTGTGTAAACAAGGTAGTACGTCTTATTAAAGAAATTTCGGAGCCGGGTGTAGAATTTCACTTCACTTTTTGGAATCAGGGAGAGCGTAAAATCCCTCCTTGCAAAGAGTACTGTAAACAGGAGGATTGCCCCGACCCGATAGACAAACTTAATAAAATACCTAAAATCCTGGTGGTATTCCAGGTACTGCAGGGTGAAAAGTACAATAATGTACAACAGCGTCCACTGGAGCAGCGATCGTGCTATGTGGAAAAAATACCGGGCTATTTTCGTGTTACACGGCACAAGCCGGTGATGAACTTCCTCAGGAGCAAACACCACCTCCAGAAACCACCGTGCGAGCTTATATATAATAACCGCTATCGCGATACGTAAGATTGCATAATATAGATTGGGCTGCAGACTCAGTACTAGGGCAATCAGCCAAATGCCGGCCATGATGTAGACAGTCGGAAGCGCACGCAATGTAATTTCCAGGACGTGTCCAAGCGTATTAAACGCCAGTATTTCACTCTCACCAAGTCGGTTACGCCGATGGTTTAAAAACTTCTTTAACGGAAAAAATGATGCAAGCAGGCCAATAACAATGATTATGGCGAGAAACAGGTTTGTGGCATGATTCCAGCTGGAGAAATACTGGTTTACGGCAGTTTTTACGTTGGCAATAACTTCAGTTTCCCCGCGAAATGCCTGCTGCACATCTCTCCAGAGATTTGAAAAGGTCTCCTTTGAAAAGGCAATCTCATCCCGGTCAAACAGTGTTTTATATCGCTTTTGCAGCTCGTCGATGCGCTGATTGATGGATTCCCGGTTAATCTGGACAACCTTGGAAGTGTCCGCACTGCCAGAGTCTGCCGGAGTATTCGTTGATTGCCCTCGAACCTGCTGCAGCGGGTTAGACTGGAGTGGGTTTTGAGTCAATCCGAAAACCGGAAACAAAATTAGTATAATGTATAACGTAAGGTATTTCATGTTAATTGGCTTATATATCGACATTTAGGCCATCCTCGGCAAGCAGTATTTCACCAGAATAATATTGTTGAACAACTCCAGGAATATCCTCCTGCTCTACCTGTGGATAAAAATGTGTAAGTACCGTTTTCTTCGCTTGAGCTAATTCTGCGATTTTTGCCGCATCAGATGGTGAGCAGTGTCCTTCAAAATCGGTTCCCTCCGGAATGGCAGACTCAATTACTAACAAATCAGCATCTTTTGCAAATTCCGCGAACTCTTCTGAATAACCCGTGTCACCGGAATATACGAGCGTCTGCCCGTTATTCCCGGTAAATCGATATGCGATACTCTCTTCGCTATGCACCACTGGCCCGGTTTCGACGGTAATGTCATCTATTGGAAAAATGTCTCTCCGCTCGTGCTCGGTGATATTTACTTCCAGGTGCTCCGCCTGAATCCAGCTGCCGTACACTTCAACCAATTCTGCATAATATTCCCTGAAACCCACTGGTGCACTCACCATTAATTGGTGAAGTTCCTTGATATCCGGGTCATTCTTCAGGGCAAAAAGAAACGGCACAAAATCTATGGTATGGTCCGGATGTAGGTGACTGTAGCAAACGTTTCGAATTTTCCGATAATCAAATCCGTAATCCGCAACTCTACGAAGTGCTCCGGACCCGCTATCTATGAGAATCAGAGAATCTCCGGTTTCAAGCAGATAGCCGGAGTTTCCCCTGTTTGGTGCTGGAATACACGTACCCGAACCAAGGATGGTCAACTTCATATTACTCCACGCTGCTGCGCGAGGTTAGCTTGCGCAGCCAAATATCCGTCGGGATTACCTATATCGTAAACCATTTCAGGTAAAAGGTATCCGAAAAGTGCAAAATCCGCAATCAGTTGTTGGTAGATGGGGACATCGTCAAACTCGTTTTCATTGCTGCTACCTGAGGAGAGTTTCAGTGCAATATCGAAAAAATCTTCAGTGAGCACCCCCCTCCCTATTGTTCGTAAAAACGGAACTTCCGCATAATCACCAACCGGGCCTTCCTGCTTATCCTGCAGATGTTCAATTTTATACAGATTGCCTTTCACCACACTGAATTTGCCTATTCCGGAGGCACCGTACAGTTTAGCCTCTTTCGGCCTGGTCACCTTAATCATACCAAGCACCGAATGTTCAACCCTGGTATAGGCATTTGTCAATTCCCTGGTCACATTTATTCCCGGCTCAATGCAGAGGTTGTCCGGAAGCACCATGTGTACTGGCGTTATGTTGATTTTTTTATATGCGCAGAGTAATGCATCGGCAAGACCGAGAGGGCTGTCCTGTGTGATAAATGTGAACGAAATCTCCGGAAAATTATGTATCAACAATCCGCTTAGATCCTCTTTCTCAGGCGATAAAACCACGGAAATTTTCTTAACGTCCGCATCGAGGAGTTCTTGGCAAATCCAGAATAAAGCCGGCGTGACACCAACCGGGACCATTTCCTTGGGATAGCACTGACTGAACGGCGCCATGCGCGTACCGAGCCCACCGGCGGGTATGATCGCAGTCTCTACGCTCAAAATGCTTGCCCCAGGGTAATATGAATCTGGCCAACGGATTCTCTCGCCTGCCGGTTGACTTTTACACCGTAATCGACTCGCGCAACTCCAATAGGTGTTTCATATCGTAAGCCGAGCCCCACACCGGTTCGCATTTCCCGCAGATTTTGTAATTCCACACGCCGCCAGGTGTTTCCGGTGTCGCTGAACAGAGCAAGATGTAACCCTTTATATACCTTGAACCGTGTTTCGAACCGCACAACCGTTTTGAAATTACCACCAATCGGCGTACCGTTTCGCATCGGTGACAGCGATTTCTCAGAATACCCCCGGACCGACTGATCCCCGCCGGCATAAAATCGCTCATAGATTGGGATACTCTGCGTTTCTCCAATTTCGTACATGACGCCGGTTGAGAGGTTCATCGCAAGCGTTAACCAGGGGCGGGCTGGATAGTACCGTGCATAATCGCCGGTAAGGCGCAAAAAGGAATTCGTCCCCTCGAAAATGGAGCCCGCAATCAGACCCGACAAAGAGAAAAAGCTGCCAGACGAGGAGTTAAACAGATTCTTTCTGGAATCTCTGGTGTACGTAAGATTAATACTTCGAATCCTGGTATTAGCGGTATCTGTTTCCTCGGTAGCCGGTATATTCATCTCGGAGAAAAAGTTGTTTTCGAACTTCAGGGAGGATGATATCCGCGAATAGGTAAAAATTTCCCGCCCGATTGTGGATTCAATCCCAAGGCGATTCAGGACGTAATCCGGGTTAATAAAGTCGGGCTCCCCCTGTCGGCGAGCATAAACCGTATTATCCAGGCGAACTCCCCAAAGGATGAAAAATGGTGCAGTGTAGAGGACTTCCCCTCTCAGTTCCGCAAAACTTGCCTTGCCACGCAAACCGATACGCTGTCCTGTACCCCGGAGATTCGATTGCAGAAGTTCAGCCGTCCCCCGAAACAACTCTTTTGAGCCATATCCGAGGCCAAAATTAAATTCCCCGGTTTCCGCCTCCGACAAGCGGACATAGACATTGCGATAGTTGTTCCCTACCGAATCCCTGGCGGGAGAAATAGATACACTGTTAAATATGCCGGTTTTGTATAAATTGCGCTGACTTTGAATAATTTTTGAATGAGTGAGGAGATCTCCGTTGTCGATCCTGATCTCCCGTTTCACTACAAAATCTTTGGTCTTTTCGTTCCCCGTGATAAGAACTGAATCCGCATATATTGGATTGCCTTCCGTAATATTGAAGGCCAAATCAATCACGTGATCGGTGGTTTGGACTTGCGGTTCTGCCTGGGCTTCCAGGTATCCCCCGTCCGCATAGGCATTTATGATATTCCATGTGGATCGACTTAACCTGAGAAAGCTGAACGCTTTTCCAGATTCAATCTGCAGTTCTTCCCGTAATCGATCATCGGAATATACCTGATTGCCCTTAAAAGTAATTTCGCCCACGATAGATTGAGGGCCCTCATCTATGTTGATAGTAATTCTGACCCGGTTTTTCTCTACGTAGGAGGTATCCCAGCCGGCTATTACCGCCTCCAGGAAGCCACGGTTATTGTACAGTGTCGTAATTGATCTGAGATCATCCTTGAATAATTCCATCTCGAGCCTGGAACGATTCCACCAATGGCTGGTCTTGGTAAACATGGTATTCCGGATTGCACTACCGGAAATATGCTCATTTCCCTCGATTGTGATTTTGTCCACAAATGGCTGTTCACCGGGTTCATCCTGGGCCGTCACACTACTACACACCGTTAGCATTGCAAGTATTCCAAAGATAATGCGACGGCGGGTCATTTGAACTTAATCCGGTATTTCAGGTCAACGCCGTACTCTTCCTGCTGGTTCGTCTCTGTGACCAGGTACCAGGTTGGTGAGAGCTGATAATTCAAACGGATGCCTTGTTCGTTTGAATGCCCTATGGAGGTAGAATACGTCAGCGTCAACCGCTTGGACAGATCTTTCTGCGCAGTAAATGTCGGTGAGTGCGCCCCGCTCATATTGAAGAGGTTCCCTTCAATTGCCACTTTGTCCAGATCCAGCAGGCGGCCGACCCGGTATTCTACCGCCGAGGCAATTCGTTTGCTGGAAAACTGCTCAGCTTGCCGTACGAGTGTCTGTGTCAGGTTCCCTTCTCCAACTACCCCGGAAAACTGGTCCCTGGGGCGCCCCACAGCCAGAATTCCAATGATATCGCTCTGTGTCAATTGTTCGTTGGTCTTTGGACGCCTCGCCGGGTCTGAGGATAATTGAATCCGCGGCTGTCGCAGGGTATTGGTAATATTCAGGGTAAAAGTATAATCGATTTCATCAATATTCTGATAATCTGGCACTACTGTGGTCGCAACGATATTAATATCCGGATTCAGGTTCGGTGTCCCGTTGAAAAAAACCTGCGCATTCTGTATTTCAAAAGTCCGTCTCAGATAGAAAATTTCGCCGCTGTTTGTCGCAATACGCCCGGAAAACCTTGGCTGGTATAACGGGCCGGATAATTGTACATCTGCGGTAAATTCAAGATCGGCTAAATTGTTCTGTACGGTCGCATTTTTCAGCATCTGTACCGAGAGATTAAGCCTGATATCCTCCAGCATGGCCTGCGTCAACCGCTGTGGCCTAATAGTCCGTGTGCCAATCAGGGTGAGAATTTGCGGGTTTGGGATATCCTTCCTGTATTTGAAGGAATTGAACGTAACAGTTCCCTCTACATAAGTCGGTTCACCAGCTCGGGTGATCAAACGAAGATTAGACGGAGCCAGTGTCATGCTAACAATCTTTTCCCGGGTCAGTGTTATTTGGTCGGTAGATATGGACATATCATACTGAACGGCACCCTCGGGCGGAATCGTCACAGTTCCGGCAAACTGTACCGGGTGCTTGTCGATACTAAGCCTTCCTCGCTGAACTTGAACCCGGTTTCCATTGAAGTCTAATTGGAGCTCTCCGCTGGTTATCTTCTGCTGAAAAAACGGAAGATTCGAATTAAACCTGGTCACAGCAAGATTACCGGTAATTTTTCTGCTTGTTTCCGTCTTCTTATAGCTGACATCCGCATTCAATATGCCGTTGATATCTGCCTCGTTCGCAAAGCCGATCTCAAAAGGATCCAGCGGGAAATCCCGGGCGGCAAATTGAAAATCGGCCTGCTCCCCTACCGCCGCTATTGAGAATGGGGCCAGACTTACATCCGCGGAAACCCGGCCGGAGCCGAGTACGCTCGCTCCTTTATTTTTTAACAGGAGTGTGTCGATAGCGAGAAATCCTGATTGGTAATTTCCGGAGAAAGTAGCCTGCTGGAATCGGACCTGTTCAACCGTGAGATCTTTGACATCCGCAGTATAATTAAATTCCGGCGCACTCCGGGTTCCGGACAACGCGATCGATAGATGCGTAATTCCTTGCAGCGGTTTTTGCACCTTAATCACATTCAACAGCGTATCCAGCCTGAGTTTGGAAACGTGCAGATTACCAGCAATTGAGTCGGTAACGCTGTTATGCTTCATTCTGAGTTGTAATTGACTATGATTATTGAACTCGCCGTCCAATTCAACAGCAATATTTTTAGGATCATCAAAAGTAAACGAACCCGCAGCCTCAATTGGATACGAATTTAGGCTGGCGGATGCGTTATTGAGTGTAAATTGCTTGCCATTGAAATCCATCTGCCAACCAAGATCTAACACTTCCCACTCCTGTATTGCACTATGGAGATCGATATCCGTACCCGACAGGTAGCCACCAAGAGTCGGTTCCGCCCATGTACCACCAACACTGATGTCGCCGTTCACCTCGCCCGAGGTCGCCCTAATTCTGTCTGTATAATCGTTGGCGAGCTGAGCCTTGATCTCCGAGACAACCAGCCACAAATCCAGGGAATCGACCTTCACGGAATCCGTGATACCACCGTTTTGCATATCAAGGGGGACGCTGCCCTGTACCTGTATAATGCCGTTCGGTGTGGACAATGTTGATCGGTTTAGCGTGATTTTTTGTTCCTGGTATTCCCCATTCCAGCGATAACTCCACTCTGAGGCACTGGTATCATCCTGGCTTTGCCAAACCCCATTGCTTTGAATGAAGGGATCCTCTGTAAAGGAATCGATATTCAGGGTTCCACTTACATTACCAGGCGTTTTTAATTGTAGTGGGATATAAGCCCTGGCCACCGCCACAGGAACGCTATTCATTATGAGTGCAACCCTTCCACCCTGACTGTAATCAAAATCTACCTCAACAGCCCCTTTGGGCTCCAGTGAGATTTCCCCGTTGAAACTAGGGGTGAGCGTTCCTTCCCCCGAAATTTTTACGGGATAGGTATCATATTGAAAATGCACAAACTGCACATCGAATGTCCGGCCGCTAAAATCGATTCTGGCCTGGAAATTCTTAATTGGCGGATTGTTTTTATCCCAGCGAACGAACCCTGAATCCACCTCAACCTGTCCTTCAATTGAAGGTGTTAAGTAATTTCCTTGCACCGTAATTTTGTGGTTTATCATGCCATTAATTTGCCAGGGATCGGGTAAAAACGGGTTGGCGACATCCAGCGGCCAGCGTTCTCCGGAAACGGTCAAATGGAGAGAATCATTGGAAGAGAACGGCAGATATCCATCCAGACTCGCCGATAAATTTTGTGTAGACGCTTTGCCGGAAGTAATGGTTAATCCAGCTGTATCCCAGTGAAATTGGGCATTCACCGAATCGATGGGAGTCGTGGCAAACCGGGCCTCCTTCATAAATATACGGCCACTTCCCTGCAGTGAGTCTTGAGTATAAATAAAATCTGTCTGGATATTAACATTTCCATAAACCTGATTTACCATTCGGGGTATCAACTGGGTCCAGCGCTGCAGCGAAAGGTTTTCGGCAACAATCTGTCCGGCGTATCCTTTCATCTGACTATACTGCACGCCAGCATGAAAATTGCCCAGGGTCGAATCCCCGTTGGGTGAATATGGCTCTGTAATATCTAGAGATACCTTTAACTG
The DNA here is from genome assembly GCA_021734025.1 of Candidatus Neomarinimicrobiota bacterium. Lineage (NCBI taxonomy): Bacteria > Pseudomonadati > Fidelibacterota > Fidelibacterota bacterium. The sequence goes on along the minus strand of JAIPJS010000003.1, from coordinate 351,438 downwards.
GGGCGAAAAATCGACACCTGCCCGAACATTACTCGGAGAAAGGTCATTTACTTTTAATGAGCCATCGCGAATTCTGAAACCGGCAGTGTCTCCCTGGAACGGGAGTTCGGAATGAACGCTATACGGGTTGCCGTCCGCAGATGAGTAAGTCACATCGGCAAATAATTCACCATTGACGGTAAACATATCAGCATGGCCAACTCTTCCAGCGAACTCTCCGCTGACTACTGGTGAGAGCAGTTGTGCTACGGTTGAATCAAACTCTGCGATGCTGTTAAGTTGTATTGTCCCATCAAACTGAAATGGCCACGCAAATTGCCCGGAGATTTCTACCTGGTTATCCAGATGTTCCCCACTGATGCGCAGCGAATCTGCCGAAACGGTAATATCCGTTTGCATCTCCGAGTATTTTTTTTGGCTGATGATTGGCTGGGTGAACCTGAATTTCCCGCTGCCGGTCGTCTGCTCGATACCGGTTGCCGGTATACTGGCGTTGAGTGAAAAATCGACCGGAGAATCGACAGGTATCTCTTCCCCGGCGAGAAAATACTTCACATATCGGAGTGACGACAAGTGTCCGGCCGCATTGACTTCGCTCTCTTTTCTGTGCCAGTCATATTTTCCCGTAATTCTAAGTGTATCTCTTTCCGAACCGAGTAGAGTACGTACACTATTGAAGTTGACCATCTCATTATTCCCGGTAATACTCGCGGCCAGCGATTCTACTCTTATAGTATCGTATTGAACGTATTCTGCGCCGATTTCTCCACTGTAGTTCAGCGAAGAATCGTAACGAACATCACCTGTCAGCGACACCGCGGAAAGGGTGATCCTGTCCTCCTGTTCTTCCGGGAGAAATTCTCTGGCGAAATACAGGAGATCGTGTCCGATTTTTCCGTCAAACATCAAATCTATTTGCAGGCTCTCCCCGAGACCTATTTCTCCCTGGGCGGAAAGTGAAGTTTCCCGGCCCCGGATAGTTGCCACGGGCATTTGCCATCGATCTCCGGACAGATATTCCCCGCGGATCCTTGCCGAAAATGGACGTACAATTTCTCCCTGGTAAACACCATTCAAGCCGGAAATATCTACCGAAACGGTTTTCTCTGGGATATACAGGGCATCGATATTCCTGAGCAAGACGTGTGCATTATTACTGGTATCTTCGTAGGAAATCTGGACATTTGACACATCAGCATACCGCAGTTTGAACTTCCAGCGACTCTGCTTTACCGGTTCATCTTTGGAAATACTTGTAAATCTGTCAAGAAGATTCCGGTTTAGATGAATACGAATACCGTCAGATTCCAGAGAATCGACAGTTACCCTGCCACGGAATGCCGGCATCAGCTTGTAATTGACGGTCAGTTCGGAAATGCCCAAAGAACTCCGGGTCAGCGTATCCGTAATTGTGACATCCCGAAATGTTATTCTGGAGATAAGGTTTGTTTCAAAATCTGCAGACTGAATTTTATATCCTGTCGACTGCTCAAACTTTTGAAATACAAATTGCTGGACGGTCTTCTTACCCATTGGAGTAAAGAGCCAGATGATCCCCGCGGCGAGGACCACCAATACGGCACCAGCAATATAGAGTAATGTCCGTTTCACCTATCTCCAACCGGGTTTTTGTACAAGTTAAATGAAAGGTAACAGCCCGATTTCGCTTACGCAAAATAGCCAGAATATGCCGTGACTGTAAGGCTTCAGCCATCCTCTGCGCTGGTTTCATCGACCAGCCAGGTCAAATAATCTTCGGAGCCTTTGATAACAGGTAAAGCGATGATCTCCGGTGTCTGGTAGCTGTGTAACTCCTTCACGACCTTGACGACTTCATCGAACAATTCATTCTGGGATTTTGCGATAACGAGGACTTCGGAATCGTGAGTGACCTTTTTTTCCCAGTTGAATATTGACGTAATTTCGGGAACAATGTTGCCACAGGCGATCAATTTTCTTCGCACCAGGGTATTTGAAATCGTCTGAGCTTCCTCAGAATTCCCACAGGTAATTAATATGACGACAGGTGAAATATCGTTGGTCATAAATTCTCCGATAATTTGAATTCAAACGTACTAATCACGAACTAATCTTGTTGTGACCAGTTTTGAGGCAAAATATATACAATCGCACTAAGAATCGTATCCGCAATCAAAACGGCGCCGAGGTAGATAAAATGTCCGGTTGGCCCCCAGAAAAAATCCAGTGTCTCCTTCATGTAGATAAACATCATCAGCAGGAAAGCAATACCATTGAAAAAGAACATAAATCCGCCGAGGAACTTCATAGCGTTCTGGGTTCGGGCTTTTCCCTTCATACTGTAGTCCCCTTGGTCTCAGAATAACATGATGAATATACAAATCAGGGGTTGCTTCCGAAAAGCGTAAATGCCCTGTGGTGAAGAATTCCGGACGGGTAACCGTCCCGGGAATGACACGGAGTGCTGGAAGTCTCTCCCACTTCAGACAGAAAATACCTCAAATCACCAGGGATCAATAACTCATGTCGTAATAATCCTGAAGTGAATGAACCTCGTGATCTCCGTCCTGATCGGCCCGGAGCGCCCGGACAGCCGCCTGAGCTCCGGAGAGTGTGGTAATGTTCAGAATTCCTTTCTGAATTGCAGCCCTGCCAATGGATTCCTCATCATACCGGGACTGCTGACCCAGCGGTGTGTTTATGATGAGCGAAATTTCCTGGTTTTTTATCCCGTCGACGGCGTTCGGTCTACCCTCGCCTACCTTATGGATAGTTTCGGTATGGATGCCGTTTCGCTGCAATGCCTGGGCCGTTCCGGAAGTGGCGATTATTTCGTATCCCATTTCCTGCAGATCCCGCGCAATCGGGATCACGTTAAGCTTATCATTGTCATTTACAGAGATAAAGACCTTGCCGTTCTTTGGCAGTTCGCTTCCGGATGCAGTAGTTGCCCGGGAAAACGCATCACCAAAGGTATTCGCAATGCCCATCACCTCTCCGGTGGATTTCATCTCCGGCCCGAGATACATCCGTTCATTGGGAAATTTGTTAAACGGGAGTACCGCTTCCTTGACGGACACATGCGACATCCGGTCCCAGCGGGACAGCGATAGGTCATTCAATTTCTCTCCCACGGAGATCTGTGCGGCGATTTTTGCCAGCGGAATATCCGAACTTTTGCTCACAAACGGCACTGTCCGGCTCGCACGCGGATTAGCTTCAAGCACATAGACTTTGCCGTCTTTATAGGCAAACTGCATGTTTATCAGCCCAACAACGCCAAGTTCCAGTGCAATCTTCTCCGTGATATCGGTTATCTGTTCGATGGCTTCCCGGGTAATCATGTATGGCGGGAGCACACACGCAGAGTCGCCGGAGTGAATCCCGGCCTCCTCGATATGCTGCATTATACCGCCGATGTGCACGGTTTCGCCGTCGCTCAGACCGTCTACGTCGAATTCGAAGGCATCCTCGAGAAATGCATCGATGTAGATGGGCTGGCCGGCGTTGACGTCCGACGTCCGGGAGAGGTAATCCACCAGTTGATCCGTAGAGTAGACGATTTCCATGGCACGTCCGCCCAGGACATAGCTTGGACGCACCAGCACCGGATAGCCTATCCCCTCGGCGACTTCAATTACTTCGTCCAGGGAGGTGCCGGTCCCGTAATCCGGTCGTGCGATATCCAGTTTATCCAACACTTGCCCGAATTTCTCCCGGTCCTCCGCCAGGTCAATGCTCTTGGGTGCAGTGCCGACAATAGGCACGCCGGCCTCTTCCAGATCTCTGGCAATTTTGAGCGGCGTTTGCCCGCCGAATTGCACTAGTACCCCATCAGGCTGTTCCAGGTCCACGATATTCATTACATCTTCGAATGTGATGGGCTCAAAATACAACCGATCCGCCAGATCGTAATCCGTCGAGACAGTTTCGGGATTACAATTTACCATAATCGTCTTATACCCGAGGTCCCGGAGGCCGAATACTGCCTGTACACAACAGTAATCAAATTCGATCCCCTGTCCAATACGGTTCGGCCCACCGCCGAGGATCATAATCTTTTTTCCCTCAAGCGGTTCAATTTCGTTTTCCTCTTCATAGGTGCTATAGCAATACGGAGTTTGCGCAGAAAACTCGGCCGCACAGGTATCCACAACTTTGTAGGTGGGGACGATGTCATGTTCCTTCCGGTATTCCCTGATTTCCGCTTCCGATTTATCCAGACGCCGTCCTAACTGCCGGTCAGAGAAGCCCTCAGCCTTCCACCTTTGCATATTTTCCTGATTCAGCTCATCGACGCCCTGATCGGCGATACGCTTGATATGCCGGAGGAACCAGGGATCGATATGCGTGAGTTTCGCAATTTCTTCCACGGACTCGCCTTCCCGGAATGCCTGCCAGACCTTCAACAGCCGGAAGGCCGTCGGAAACCGTAGTTTTGTCATGTCCAGGAACCGCTTTCGGGTTGGTGATTTGTCGCTCACTTCCTCAACCTCTTCAGCGGGCTTCTTCGGCTCCAGACCGTCCAGACCGACCTCCAGGGAACGAAATGCTTTCTGCAGGGATTCCCGGAACGTCCGGCCGATGGACATTACCTCGCCAACGGACTGCATTTGTACACCGAGGTGCCCGGAGGCGGACGGAAATTTCTCAAAGTCAAACCGCGGGACCTTGGTGACCACGTAATCGATAGTCGGCTCGAACGCTGCCAGCGTCTGTCCGGTGATATCGTTTGGCAGCTCGTCCAGCGTAAACCCGACAGCCAGTTTCGCTGCAATCTTGGCTATGGGGAAGCCGGTAGCCTTGGAAGCCAGCGCCGAGGATCGGCTGACCCTGGGATTCATTTCAATGATCACCATTCGGCCGTCTTCGGGGTTGACGGCGAACTGCACGTTTGACCCACCGGTTTCCACGCCGATGGTACGCAGGCAGAGTAACGCCCAGTCACGCATTTGTTGGTATTCGCGGTCAGTCAGCGTCATGGAAGGCGCCACGGTGATAGAATCCCCCGTGTGGACGCCCATCGGGTCAATGTTTTCTATGGAACAAACGATAATAGCGTTATCAGCCTTGTCCCGGATGACTTCCAGCTCATATTCTTTCCACCCGACCAGGCTTTCCTCCATTAAAATCTCGTTTATCGGACTCTGGTAAAGCCCGTTCTCGGCGAGTTCTTCGAATTCCTCGGCGTTGTATGCAATGGAGCCACCTGTCCCGCCCAGAGTGTAGGACGGCCGAATAATCACCGGGAACTCCATCTCCTTGAGCAACTCTTTAGCTTCATCCATTGTTTTGACGAACCCGCCCTGCGCCGTATCGATGCCGACGTTGTCCATCTCTTCCTTGAATCGCTCGCGATCCTCTGCCTTTTCGATGGCCTCAACCTGCGCGCCAATTAATTCGACATCGTATTCTGCCAGCACCCCGGCTTTTTTCAGATCCACAGCCAGGTTCAGAGCGGTTTGTCCGCCAACGGTCGGAAGCACTGCATCAGGACGCTCCTTCTTAATAACTTCCTTTATGTAATCGACCGTAAGCGGCTCCATATAAACGACATCCGCAAGGTCGGGATCCGTCATAATTGTAGCCGGATTAGAATTCACGAGGATAATTCGATATCCCTCTTCCTTTAGAGCCCGAATGGCCTGCGTGCCCGAGTAGTCGAATTCACACGCCTGGCCAATGACTATGGGGCCAGCCCCGATTATCAGTATACTTTCCAAATCAGTCCGTTTTGGCATACCTCTTACGCCTTCTCCGTCTTCTATTAGTATTATCTGTTATCTTCCGTTCGGAAAAATGAATCCTTCAGTCCGGTATTGACCCGGTAGTTTTTGAATTCCATAGTTACAGCACCCTCCAGGGATTTCGCGGTATTGCCTTCATCATCTCCGGAACCCTCCTCCATACTACCAGGCATATGTTCTGTTGGGAGATTTCCCATCATGTCACCGGAAAATGTGAACGTTACATTTGTAACAGCCGGCAACCAAATATCGTTATATTCATGATAACTGATATCCGTAGTCATCAACGGTTTATCATTAGACGTCATTTCCAGCCTAGATATAACCCATCGATCCGCATCGATCCAGATGGTGGCGGCGACGTTTTCTACTCCGCCGCCAGTTGGCACGCCCATGTGGGATTGAGCGGAATCCGGCTCCATATCGCCCGTTACCACCCAATGTTTATCCCCGTTCAGGTATTCAGCATCAACGACCCTGGCATTCTGCAGATTATCAAAGATATTCTTCGGTCCCATGTGCAGACCGGTTTTCGGTGCAATGGCAATTCCTGATGATTCAATTCTGGTCATATCCGGCTGTTTAAACGCCACGTCGATTGTCTTACTGGGCATCCTGAGCCCCGGCATCTCCACGGAGATTTTCACCCTGGCCATGTAATCCTCAATTTGGGAAAACTGCTCCTGGAGATTCGCCTGGATAGTTTCTACCGTCATCTCGCTCTGCGCCTGCAGAGTCGGGCTGGCCGCTAATCCAATCACTGCGAAAACGATTCCAACGATTAATATATGTACCCGGCTACTCATGACAGGATATCCTTTCTGAGGAAAATCGTATAACTCACACCTAAAAATGCCGCGGCATAGACTGCTAATACTACTGCATTTCCCCCGATTTCCTTCCAGGGGATCGGGTCATGAAAGGCTTTGCTCCAAATATCGAAATAACTGGTAAAAAGGTATGGCTGAATCTGCTCAAACAGTTCAATTGGGATATTGGAAATCATCAGACCAACGATAATTACGGCCATGGCGCCGATAATCGGACCGATGCCATTATTCACCATGGATGAAAACATAAAACTCAGTGCAGCGACCACCAGCATGGTACCGGTAGCGAACAGAAACGATAAACCAAACCGTGGCCAGGCCATCTCTGGCGGGAGTATCAGAATGCCGTTATGCCTGACAATTAAATCCCCGGTACCGAGCCAGAGCGATCCCAGGCCGAGGCTCATGAGTGCAAAAAAAAGTACCAGCATCACCGTATAGATGCCGGTTGCGGTGACTTTTGACGTTAACACACGAAACCGGCTCACCGGGCGCGTTAAATAGAGCCGGAACGTGCCCGAAGCACCTTCCGCTGCAACAACGTCCCCTGCAACCAGCACAACCAAAAACGGAATGTGTATCCAGAGAAAATTCATTGTAAAATAAGTAGCCAAAAATCCATTGAACACATTGCCTGTTATAATAAATGAGTTCTGCAGTTGGTGTGTCATGGATTGTTCAATACCACTACTGCCCTTCGACATACCCCAAATGACCAGCGGCATGAGTATAGCCAGAGCAGCAAATCCGATGTATGATCGCCACTTTCCAAAGATCTTAATGAGTTCGTTGGTCACCAGTCTAAGCAGCAATCCCGGCCTCCTCGCTGGTGATGGAAAGAAAATAATCTTCCAATGATGATCTGGGTATTACAGCGAAAATTTCCACGCCGGAATCAACAAGCCTCTGAGTGATTTCCGGTATTTTTTCCCTGGAAATGTTAACCTTCAGGCTGCCTCCTTCTTCAGATACCTCCGGGATGAATCCAATATTTTCAAGCAACGTTTTCGCCTTATCCTTCGGTGCCGCCTGGATTTCCGTGGTGAACAGGTTTGTCTCCTGCATCAGTTCCCGGATGCTGCCGGTGACTATCAATTTTCCTTTGTTTATAATCGCCAGCGATGTGCAGACCTGCTCCACCTCGTACAAGAGATGTGACGATAAAAAAATCGTGATCCCCTGATTCCCCAAGTCGGCAATCAGATTTCGGACAGATTTCATACCCTTTGGGTCGAGGCCGGTCGTTGGCTCGTCCAATATCAGGAGTTTTGGCTCACTCAACAGCGCCTGTGCGATGCCAAGTCGCTGCTTCATTCCATGGGAATAGGCTTTGACCCGGTCATCTGCCCTGTCCAGCAACTCCACCATGTCCAGCACCTCGTCGATCCTTGATTCCCGGATATTCTGGAGTCTGCAGAGCATTTTCAGATTCGCTCTGGCGCTCAGATACTCGTAAAAATCGGCACTTTCGATAAGCGCACCAACATCGTGAAGGGTTTTCGTTCTGCTCCCCCGGACCGATTTACCGAACAGTTCCACATCTCCGGAGTCCGGCGCAATCAGGGAAAGCGCCATCCGGATAGTCGTCGACTTGCCTGCGCCGTTTGGCCCCAGGAAGCCAAAAATATCGCCCTGATTGACGTCGAAGGATAAATCGTCGACAACGACAGTATTCCGGAAGGATTTTGTAAGATGGGATGCGCGTATAACCGGAGAGCTCACTGGCGAAATTCCTTCATCATCCGAATAAAGTTTTCAAACAGGTAGCGGGAGTCGTGCGGCCCCGGGCCGGCCTCCGGATGATATTGCACGGAAAATGCTGGCACATCCTTACAGGAAAGACCTTCCACCGTAAAATCATTCAGGTTGGTGTGGGTGATTGCAGCTGTATCCGGCACCGAATCCACATCGACTGCGAACCCGTGATTTTGACAGGTAATCTCCACTTCATCCGTGTCATCATTTCGAACAGGGTGATTGATACCGCGGTGGCCGAATTTGAGTTTAAATGTTTCTGCACCGATGGCCAGCGCCAAAAGCTGATGCCCCAGGCAGATGCCAAAGACCGGGCGTTTCCCGAGTAGATTTTTGATGGTTTCGATAGCATACGAAACCGCCGCCGGATCGCCTGGTCCGTTCGAAAGAAAGATCCCGTCCGGATCGCTTTCGAGGATTTCTTCAGCGGTAGCATTTGCCGGATAAATTGTAATATCGCAGCCGTGGGTTTCCAGGAGCCGCAAAATGTTGTGCTTTATGCCGTAATCGATGGCAGCAACCTTCCATTCTTTTACGCCGGAACCCTGGCCATTCCACTTATGGATTCCATTGGTGGTCACTTCCATGCACAAGTCTAATCCTATCATAGATGGCGCTTTGGATAACTTTTCCGTCAGCGAGTCCGGGTCGTGATCTTCGGTGGAAATGATCCCATTCATTGCCCCTTCCTGGCGAATATGGCGAACCAACGCCCTGGTATCGATATCCTGAATTCCAACGATATCGTTCTCCCGCAGGTAATCGCCGATGGACTGGGTCGCCCTGGCATTTGACGGGATTTCGGTCTCCTCTTTGATGACGAATCCAGCCACCTGAATCCTGTCCGATTCCACGTCATCCGGATTTACGCCGTAGTTTCCGATATGTGGATATGTCATAGTCACAATTTGCCGACAATACGACGGATCGGTTAACACTTCCTGATATCCCGTCATTCCGGTGTTAAAACAGACTTCTCCCGTAGTTTCGCCTGTGGCGCCAAACGCCTTTCCCCGGAAGATTCTGCCGTCGTCTAAGAGTAACGTAGCGTCCTTCACAATATTTCCTTTTTTTCGGTTTAGCACTCCAAATACTGAATCGCGCAAAAGTAAAAAACGCGTTCAATTGTCACAATTATAATCCAAAATCCGGTTCGGCATCCCCCCATATAAAAAAAGCAGCCGATCACCCGACTGCTTTATATCATCATGAGGTAAATACATTCTACTCGCTTTGCAGAACCGATTCAATTTCCAGTACCTCGAATTCCAGATGCTTGTCTGGCTTTTTAATTTCAGCAGTTTCGCCAACTTCTTTTCCCATCAGCGCTTTTGCCAGCGGTGAAGTATAGGTCATCACCTCGGGATAATTTTCCAATTCATATTCCGCCGGGCCGACCAGATTGTATTCCTGGACTTCCCCGTTCTTCTTATTCTTAATCTTAACGTGCGTACCAAAGGAGACCACATCCGTATTAATATCGCCTTCGTCGAAAATCTCCACATTCATATACATCTGCAGCTGATTCAGTTTATAGTGGAGCATACTCTGCTTTTCCTTGGCGGAGTCGTATTCGGCATTTTCGGACAAGTCGCCATGTGCTGCGGCATCTCTGATATCATCCTTATTTGCATCGATCTCTTCCCGGAGCTCTTTAATCCGCTCCCGGAGGAGTTCGTGTGTATCCTTGAGTATTGCTACTGCCATAATAAATATCCTTGTGCTTCGTGTTTTTCTCGTTCAAACTCAAAGATAGGAAATTTTAGGAAATATAGAAAGCCAGCTGGCAAAATTTTTCTAATACTTCCCAAAGAAGTGAGTCACTACACCATTTCAGAATTATAAAAAATGATGCTATTGGTCGCCAAGAAGTCCACGTCCCTTCAGCCATTCCTGTAAAGTTTCCGGCCAGGCTCCAGCAGAATGATCGTAGTCGCCCAGCGCAAATCCGTGGCCGCCGGATTCATAAATATGCATTTCGGCTGGGATATCCAATGCATTCAGCCCATTAAAATACGCAATACTATTTCCGACCGGTACTGCCCCGTCATCGGCCGCGTGCACCAGAAAGGCCGGGGACGTTTCCTGTGAAATTTGCTGCTCGTTTGAGTATTGGGTGATGAGTACCTCACCCGGTTCTTCGCCAATGAGATTGGTACGTGAGCCGCCATGCGTTAAACTGTTGGTCATGGAGATAACCGGATAAATCAATATGGAAAAGTCCGGTCGGGCGCTGAGTTCTATAGGGTTCGGATACACTTCCCGGTCAAATTGCGTGCTGAGCGTCGCCGCCAGGTGCCCTCCGGCGGAGAATCCCATAATTCCGATTTTATCCTTATCGATGCGCCACTGCTTCGCATGTTTTCGCACCAACCGCACTGCCCGTTGCGCATCCTGCAGCGGCCCTATCGATTTTTCCTTCATAATACGGTCGCTCGGCAACCGGTATTTTAACACGATTGCTGCGACACCGTAAGACGCAAGCCAGCGAGCAACATCGAATCCTTCTGGTCCGATAGATAGATATGAATATCCACCGCCCGGACAGATGACAACTGCTGTCCCCGTCTCGATGTCCTGTGATGGCAGATAAACGGCAATGGTCGGGTCCGAGACGCGCGCTATTCTGTGGGCGCGCTCCTTAAATAACCCTTCGACATATTCCGGGTCATCTATAGCACCAGGTACTCCGCCAGGCCAAAGTGTTAGTGTGGAATCCTGGGCAAAGCCAATCGATCCACATAGCAAGAATGTCAGAACAAGCAGAGCATAAATATTCCGGAATATATTATTCTCATTCACAGGGGACGTCCTATATTTTATGAATTATAGATATCGATCAACCTTTACGCAGAATGATAACTAATCCGGCAAATCGTGTTTTTCCCGCCACGCCGGGTATTGCTTCTCCAACAATTCCTGTGGCCAGTAGCCGTACCAGTCGTAGCCGATTCGCCGTTCATGATTCACTTCTTGCAGTGAGTACACCTTCTCCCCACTGCGCCGGCAGAAAAACGGTCTGTTGGTCTCCACCTCATAATATCTCGCCCAGATCGGTGGCGCAGATGCATCTTCCATTACAATCCTGTCCCGCTGCTCTTCACCGTCCATAATACGGGTTACCTCCTTCACCTTAATCCCGCGAATCCTGGATTTTTCGAACCATGCTATGGCTGCTTCCACAGAATGAATAACCCGTTGACTCGGCTCTGGCAATCGCATTAAAAATTCGACAACCGATGTACTCTCCCATGCGGTTTTTGACGGCAACTCATACGATCGGCCCTTCACCGGTTCATAAGTCTCATGATCGTGTTGTTGACACCAGACAGTCTTCATACCGTTGACTTCTATCTGGCACTCCAGAGTGACATCAATAGCCTGCTCTAAAGCCGTATCAACATTTGACCTGGTTGAATCATCGAGCCAGGAATAGAACGACTTTTCAAGTGAGATATCAAGCAACAGGTTCATGATGCCGGTCATGACGTCATCGTTAAATGTAATAGCGTCGACATCCCAACCACGCCAACCACCGTTCGCATGCTGCCTCCCTAGGACATATTCAATTCCCCTCCGAGTGGCATCCTTGAAGCGGTCAAATCCGGTTCTCGTATACACCTTGGCCAGATATTCAATCTGCGGATAGGTATTTCTGTTGTCGAAGGTACTCCGGCGGTAGCGCTCCGTGTAGGAACTGAGGAGTGAATCCGCATCCAGTTTGCCGAGCCAGTCGATGTTCTTTGGCCAGCCGCCATCCTCATTCTGATATTGGAGCAAGTTATCCGCAATTTTCACGAACTCCGACGGATCGTACCTCGGATAATCAATTTCATGCTCAAGTTTCCAATGATGGATTCCGTCGCCAAACATCTCCAGGCTGACCGGTGTGGTCGTGCGGCTGGTATCGTCTTCTGCCCCCAACGGAACCGAAATTAAAAGGAAAATGCTCAGTGCCATTCCGGTAAATAATCTGGCGGAGGAACAGGGGAAACTCCATCTTTGGTAGTTCATAATTGAAACCTTTACAGGATTCCTGGTTTGTATAATCGGAAATTTAAAGTTAATAATAATCCGGAGGCCCGCCATATTCCAGAAATTTCTCGTCGACAGGGTTTTATATCCATCTCCGGAATTATGAGTTGCTTTTTTTCCCCTGTTAAACGATTTTAATTGTCGAATATCCGCCCGCATTTTCAATACATATCTTATCAGGCATAGCACTAACTCTTTCTGGTGGAAGGAATTCCTATGGATACAGATCAACAGGTGCGTCAAAGTTTCCAGTATGCGAAGGAAGCCTATTTTGAACTGGATGTAGACGTCGAACAGGCATTAGAAACCCTGGCGGCGATTCCGATTTCTATTAATTGCTGGCAGGGTGATGACGTCCAGGGATTTGAGTCATTAGCCGATATCGGCGACGGCGGTTTACAGGTGACGGGAAACTATCCTGGGCGGGCACGTACACCGGATGAACTCCGGGCCGACGCCCGGAAAGCCATGTCGCTGATACCCGGGACTCACCGGTTTAACCTGCACGCAATCTACGGGGATTTCCAGGAAGGCGCCCCCGAGCGAAATGAGATTGGGCCCGAACATTTTTCCCGTTGGATCGACTGGGCTAAGGACTTGGGGATTGGCCTGGATTTTAATCCGACCTTCTTTGCCCATGAGATGGTGAAGGATGGCCTTACGCTCAGCCACCCGGATGCCAGGGTCAGGGACTACTGGATTGAGCACGGCAAAGCTTGCCGGAAAATCGGCGAAGCCATGGGTAAGGCCCTCGGGACACCGAGTGTTGTGAATGTCTGGATCCCTGACGGCTCCAAAGATTTGCCGTATGATAGGAAGGGTCCCAGAGAACACCTGGCCGGATCACTGGATGCGGTCTTCGCGGAAAATATCGATCCGGCCCATATGAAGGATGCTGTGGAGAGCAAACTGTTTGGCATCGGCGTCGAAAGTTATACCGTGGGTTCTCACGAATTTTATCTAGGCTATGCACTCAAAAACAATACCCTCCTCTGCCTGGACTCCGGACATTTTCATCCCACCGAACAGGTTGGCGATAAAATTTCTGCCATACTCACCTTTTTAGACGAGCTGTTGCTGCATATTTCCCGGCCGGTCCGCTGGGACAGCGATCATATCGTGATCCAGGATGATATGCTGCGTCTCATTGCCGAAGGGATTATCCGAGGCGAATATCTATCCAGAGTGAATATCGGTCTGGACTTTTTTGATGCGACGGTGAACCGCCTTGCCGCCTGGATTGTTGGCACCAGGGCTGTACAAAAGGCTCTCCTCAAAGCGTTGCTTGAGCCCCATAATTATTTGGCACAACTGGAGCTGGACGCGAACAAGACTGAACGCCTGGCACTCTTTGAAACTATGAAGTCATTGCCATTCGGCGCTGTTTGGGATTATTTCTGTCGGCAACAAGATGTTCCGCCCCGCATGGCTTGGCTAGACAAGGTCAAAGAATACGAACGAACGATACTCAGTCAACGACAATAACCGCTACCACTGTCAAAATTGCGAGGACGAATATGGTAGATCTCGAACACTCAACGTCACCAGACCTGGAATTTGAACGCGAGCCCGTTCCGGCGAAGGCCCAGCTTGGCTTTAAGCACTTTATTGGGATGTATGCCGGAGAGCACTGTGCCGGTACGGAACTCATGCTTGGTCCGCTCTTTGTTGCCGCCGGAGTCAGCGCGTTTGATTTGATTTTCGGGTTATTGCTTGGCAACGCCCTCGCTGTACTCAGTTGGGTGTTATTTACTTCACCGATTGCAACCCGAGCCCGACTCACCCTGTATTATCAGCTGGAGCGTATCTGCGGTAAAAAACTCGTCGTAATATATAATTTGGCGAATGGCATAATGTTCTGTTTCCTGGCTGGCGCGATGATTACGGTCTCTGCCACGGCCATCGGTGTCTGGATCGACTTTCCCATGCCGGGATTAAACGATTTGTATCCCAACAGTCTCGGATGGATTATTGCTGTTTTTGCAGTAGGTGCAGTCATTTCCATCGTAGCCGCGTACGGATACCGTGTGGTGGCGAAGTTTGCAAACATCGCTTCCCCATGGATGGTACTGGTCTTTGTGGCTTTCGGTCTCATTGGCCTCAAACAGTTTATTGACGTCTCCGGCGTGACGATAAACGGTATCGGAGACCTGTGGGATCTCGCAGAGAACCATATCTGGACCGGTGGTGATGCCCTGCCGGGACAAGTCAAATTCTCCTTCTGGCATGTCCTGTTTTTCTCATGGTTTACCAACCTGGCGATGCATCTGGGTATGGCGGACTTGTCCGTACTGCGGTTTGCCAAGAAAACCTGGTATGGCGTGGCCTCGGCAGCCGGTATGTATGTTGGTCACTTTATGGCCTGGATATCCGCCGCTATCCTGTACGCGCTACAGTTATACCAAACGCCGGGCAACACGGACGTCCTGCCGGGTCCACTGGCATATAAGGCAGCAGGGCTTGCCGGTATTTTGTGTGTTATTATTGCCGGCTGGACAACGGCGAATCCCACAATTTACAGAGCCGGACTCGCCTTTCAGGCTATCGTCCCCAAATGGCCGCGATTCCGCGTAACCCTGGCGACCGGCTTGCTGGCAACCATCGCCGGAATGTTTCCGGCGGTCGCCATGAAACTGCTCGACTTCGTAGCATTGTACGGCATGCTTCTGATGCCGATGGGCGCCGTCATTTTTGCTGACTTCTGGCTCTCAAGGAAAGCCGGTATCCAGTCCGAATTTGCATTAAAGTTCAATAATTCCTTTAACTGGGCGGCCGGACTCACGTGGCTGCTGGCGCTTGTTCTGTGTGTCGTGTTGATCCGCTACGCCGGCATCCAGATCTACTTTGTCAGTCTTCCGGGATGGATTTTCGCCATTTTCGCATTTCTCGGGCTGAGCAAACTTATGCAACGAAATTATTCACCGAATGTAGCGACATAATCGAAAGGTTCATAAATGGTTACCTTTTTTCGAACACTTGCATGGTTGTCTCTGGTTGTCCTTTTACTCCCATCTGTGCTCTACCTGGCCGGAACCTTTGACTTGCCCCAGGTGAAGTCCTGGATGCTCTGGTCATCTCTGGTCTGGTTTGGTATTTCCGGCGGACTGGCATATTTCGCCAACTCTGATCCGGCGGACACCTGATAATTTAGAGCCCATCCCTCAAAACATCCCCGCCTTGCTTCCTGAGCCATCTGGAATATTTGCAGAGTTACAGATTTCCGGCAGTATGGTATACCTGTCGTTTTTGTATCATAACGCCATAATTCATGATACAATTTATTTCATTTTTGTTGACTCAGGTGACATTATTTATTAAAATTACAAAGATTCAAGGTTACATAATTCAATCCGGCCTAAACTATCTACAGTGAATTTCCTGGTTCAATTAATTCTTTAGTTAAGGCCGGTAAATTGCACTGCGAATGAGGTTTTTAGGAACAACCCAATAAAACGATCACATATTATTCAAGATGGGAGAACCAGCGGTTTGTCCCGATTACCTGGGCGGATAAGGATAGGCTGCTGGTACCCCATTTTGATTGTATCCCTGTCCAAAATCGAATATTTTATTGCTCATTCACAGAAGAGGCACTAACGCCCTTTTTCAAGCCACCGACCTAGTTATAGGCAGACCAGGAAACAGAGAATGAGTGAATTTAAAAATATGGAAGTCCAGACAGGAAAACGATTACAGGGTTCGATGCCTAAAATCGGGATCAGACCTACCATCGATGGCCGACGTGGTGGTGTTCGGGAATCATTGGAATCACAAACAATGGCACTGGCTGAGTCTGCGGCGGAGTTTTTATCGAACAACCTCCGGCATTCCAACGGGCTACCAGTAGAATGCGTAATTGCTGATTCCTGCATCGGTGGAGTCGCCGAAGCAGCGCAGGCTGCTGAAAAATTTCAGCGGGAAGGCGTCGGTGCCTCCCTGACCGTCACCCCTTCCTGGTGCTATGGCACGGAAACCATGGATATGGATCCGCATACGCCAAAAGCGGTGTGGGGATTTAACGGCACGGAGAGGCCGGGTGCGGTGTATCTCTCCGCCGTCTTGGCCGGTCATAACCAAAAAGGACTACCGGCATTTAGCATCTATGGCAGGGATGTTCAGGATGAAGGTGACACCACTATTCCGTCGGATGTGCGTGATAAACTGCTCCGCTTCGCCCGGGCTGGACTGGCAGTTGCAACGATGCGCGGGAAGTCTTATCTCTCGATCGGTGGCGCTTCCATGGGGATCGCCGGCTCTATGGTCCAGGAAGATTTTTTCCAGGATTATCTCGGTATGCGGAACGAATCGGTGGATATGTCAGAACTCACCAGGCGGCTTGAAGAAGAAATATATGATCCTGAGGAATTTGAGCGGGCAATTGACTGGGTTCATGAATATTGCAAAGAAGGACAGGACGTCAATCCCCCGAAACACCAACTTTCGCGCGAAGAAAAGGATGCTACCTGGGAGACCGTGACGAAGATGGCAATGATTGCCAGAGATCTGATGGTCGGGAATCCGCGCCTCCGGGAATTCGGTTACGGCGAGGAAGCCATGGGCCATAACGCCATTCTGGCTGGATTCCAGGGACAGCGGCAGTGGACGGATCACTTCCCCAACGGTGATTTTATGGAAGCCATACTCAACAGCTCATTCGACTGGAACGGGATCAGGGAACCGTATCTGATGGCAACGGAAAACGACAGCTTGAACGGCGTTGTAATGCTATTTGGTCATTTATTAACCAATACGGCACAGATTTTTGCGGATGTCCGCACTTACTGGAGCCCTGCTTCCGTGAAACGAGTCACCGGACTAGAACTGAAAGGCCCCGCTGAGAATGGTATTATCCATCTCATTAACTCCGGTTCAGCTACGCTGGATGGCACGGGCCAGCTCGAAATTGACGATCAACCGGCAATGAAGCCGTTCTGGGATATTTCCAGTGATGAGGTTAAAGCGTGTTTGGACAATACAAAGTGGTGCCCTGCAGTCCAGGAGTATTTCCGCGGTGGCGGATTTTCCTCCCAATTTCTGACCCGCGGCGAAATGCCAGTAACCATGTCGCGACTGAATATCGTGAAAGGGTTAGGCCCGGTTCTTCAGATTGCTGAAGGCTACGCGGTTGACCTGCCGGAGGATATCCATTCGGTATTAAACGACCGTACGAATCCGACCTGGCCCACGACCTGGTTTGCACCCAACCTGACAGGATCCGGAGCGTTCAGAGATGTATATACCGTGATGTATAACTGGGGCGCGAATCACGGCGCCATCAGCTACGGGCATATCGGGGACGAACTGATTACCCTCGCTTCCCTGCTCAGGATCCCGGTGAATATGCACAATGTGGACGAATCGCGAATATTCCGTCCTAGCGGATGGAATGCTTTTGGCACTGCACATCCTGAAGGCGCAGACTACAGAGCATGTGACAATTTTGGGCCGCTTTACGGGTAACCGGGTTAAGGTGAATTTATACGAACAGCGAATGCGACGACTGAGAATTTATAGTGATTGATTCTACCAGATATGAAGAAATTCGCTCCGACCTACTGGAGATGTCCCATCAGCTGGGCAATCCTGCTCATCGATTCACCATACTTGGCGAAGGAAACAGTTCTGCTCAACTGGATGAAAATCTGTTCCTGGTGAGGGCCAGCGGGACCGAATTACGCACCCTCCAGCCGGAGCACCTGGTAGCCACACGATTTGAAACAACACTATCACTCCTGGACAATAATGCTTCAGAGGAAGAGACTGAGGTTACCCTATTGGAATCCAGAAATGATCCGAAGGCGTTAAAACCTTCAGTGGAATCAACCTTCCACGCATGGCTACTCCGGCAACCTGGCGTCAATTTTGTCGGACATACACATCCTATTGAAGTCAATAAAATTCTTTGTTCCCCGGCAGCGAAACTGTTTGCATCCCGGCGTTTGTTTCCGGACGAAATAGTCTGCTGCGGCCCGAAATCCCTCCTGCTTGATTACGTAAACCCTGGTGCTGATCTTGCGATAGCGATTCGGAATTCCTGGGATCAATTTATCCGGGATAACGGTTTTACACCAAAGATACTCCTGATTAAAAACCATGGGCTCATTGCCGTCGGTGAAACTGCCAACGGTGTGCTTTCTGCCACACAGATGGCAAATAAAGCCGCAGCTGTATTCAATGGTGCTGCAATCCATGGGAAAATACAATTTATGACTCCAGGCGAAGTCGAGAAAATCCACAATCGTTTAGATGAAAAATACCGGCAACAACAAATTCGGAAACAAACATAACTGTGTTTGCGAATGATATGGAAAAAAATGACAAAAGCATCAATTTCATACGCAACCACCTGACTTCATTGCGTTATATAGAGTAAAACAGGAACTATTAAATAACATATTAACTCTGTCGCAAAGCATAATTATGGAGATTTGAATTATGAAGCTGGAATACCTTGAAGACAAATGGGATGATGAATATGTACAGGATCTGGACCAACCGGAGATACTCCGGTACCGGTCAAACCTGCTTGGATCAGATCTGCGGATCACCAACTTCGGTGGCGGGAATACTTCCTCGAAAGTGATGCAGCGTGATCCGGTGACCGACGAAGAAGTGGAAGTCCTCTGGGTTAAAGGTAGTGGTGGCGATCTCGGTTCCATTAAGCGCGATGGATTTGCCCGGCTCTATATGGATAAATTTCGTGCATTACGTGATCGGTATCGCGGGAGAGAATATGAAGATGAGATGGTAGATTACTACCCCCTATGCCGTTTCGGTTTAAACGACCGCCCTGCTTCTATCGACACACCGATTCATGGGCTCACCCCTTACAAACATGTGGATCACACCCATCCGGACTGGGCAATCGCTCTGGCAGCCTCTGCCAATGGTAAGCGGATGCTGCAGGAATTCAACGACCGGTTTGGATTCAATTTGATCTGGCTTCCCTGGGAGCGTCCAGGTTATCACCTGGCAACGATGCTGGAGGATGCCCTGAATAAAAATCCGGATGCGGAGGGCGTGATTATGGCCTCCCACGGTCTGCATACCTGGGGGGATGAGCAGTACGCGTGCTACAGGCGCACCATTGAAATCATTGACGCCATGGGACAGTTCATTAATGAAAAAATGGAAGAAAAGGGCGATGATCTTTTTAGTGGACAAAAATTTGATTCCCGTGATGATCGGGAAGATATTGCTGCAGCAGTTTTTCCGTTTGTTCGCGGCCGGGTCGGCAGTGAAAACATGGTCATTGGAGAGTTTGTGGATCTGCCGGATGTCCTTAGGTTTGTCAACAGTGAAGATGCGGAAGCTTTGGCCTTTCAGGGAACCAGTTGCCCTGATCATTTTATCCGCACCAAGGTACGGCCATTTTATGTCAACTGGAATCCCGAAACAGGCGATATTGACAGCCTGAAGTCCGCCATTGAATCCGGCCTGAAGCAGTACCGCGTGGATTACAAGACCTATTACGAGGAAAACAAGGAGCCGGACTCCCCTGCCATGCGTGATTCAAATCCCCGCGTGGTTCTTATTCCGGGTATTGGGATGCTTGCTTTTGGAAAGAACAAAAAGGAAGCCCGCGTAACCGGCGAATTTTACGTCAACGCCATTCACGTCATGGAAGGCGCTACTTCCCTGGATGACGGTAAAATCGACGAGGATATCAACGAAGATCAGGTGCTGAATAACTACGTGGCTCTCACTCCCAGAGAAGCCTTTCGTATAGAATACTGGGCGCTCGAAGAAGCCAAACTCAAACGCCAGCCTCCGGAGCAGGAGTTAGCCAGGCAAGTTTTACTGGTTGTTGGCGCCGGCAGCGGCATCGGCCGGGATTCCTGCGACCAATTGGTTGAAGAAGGCGGTCATCTGATGGTGGCAGACCTGGACGGCGACCTGGCAAAAGCAACCCACCAGCAGATGGAGAATACGCATGGCAAAGAACTGTCCGACAGCGCTCAGATTGATATTACGGATCGGGTATCCGTGCGGAGCGCCCTCAGGAAGACGGTACTCCAGTTTGGCGGTGTAGATATCCTCATTAATACAGCCGCCATGATCGCTTATCCGGACGAAAACGGCGATTTTGCCGACGAATTGTGGGATAAAACGCTGCGAACGAATGTGACCGGAAATTATATCCTGACAGACGAATTTAACTCTATCGTTAAAGAACAAGGCACTGAAGGTGTGATTCTGCTCACCAGTTCCGCAAATGCAGTTGTGCCGAAAACGGGATCCGAGCCGTATGACGTAAGTAAGACTGCGGTGAACCACCTAATACGGGAGCTGGCGATCCGGTATGCCCCGAATATTCGCGTTAATGGCGTTAGCCCGGCACGTGTTGTGGACGGCAGTTCAATGTTTCCGCGGGAAAGGGTGATCAGTAGTCTGAAGAAATATAACGTGAGATTTGATCCGGATGATAGCACGGAATCGCTGATTAATAAACTGTCAGAGTACTACGCGGAATCAACTCTGACCCACGCCCCGATGCGTCCACAGGATGTCAGCGAAGCGATTTATTATCTGGTCTCATCGAAGTCCTCCCGGACTACCGGACATATTATCCCGGTGGACGGTGGATTAACTGACGCTTTCCTGCGGTAGCCAGGGAACTTATTCGACTTTCGACTCACTCAGAGCGGAGCACAGATGGCTGACGAATCGCAATTTATCGCATTCGACATTGGCGCCGAAAGTGGGCGCTGTGTCATCGGTCGTATCGACACTTCTGCGCCGCGTCTTTCTCTCCATGAGGTGCATCGCTTCCCCACTCCATCGGTGGAAAGTGGCTCTCACCTTCACTGGGATATTTTGCAGTTGTATGCGGAAATTGAGTCGGCACTGGCCCAAGCGGGAGATGAATTCGGTCCGCACTTCCAGGGGATCAGCGTTGATACCTGGGGTGTGGATTATGTATTACTGGATGCCGATGACCGTTTGGTGGGATATCCGTATCACTACAGGGATAGCCGCACTGACGGCCTGATTCAGTATGCCTCGACCATACTCCCCAGAGATAAAATATATGAGTATACCGGTATCCAATTTATGCAGCTGAATACTTTGTATCAGCTGCTGGCGGAAAAGCGCCAGACGCTGGACTGGCTGACTGTTGCTTCTGATTTTCTGCCCATCCCAAACTACCTGTTGTATCTACTCTCCGGACAGAAAACAGCCGAATATACCATTGCGTCCACTACCCAGCTTTGTGATCCCCGGACCCGTAACTGGTCCGGGCAAATTCTGGAGGCGTTTGGCTTCGAAGGTACCCTCTTCCCTCCTGTTACCCAACCGGGTACTGTTCTTAGCACATTAGTCCCCGCCGTCGCCGAAAAAACCGGCATCACCATGACAACTCCGGTGATCGCCGGTGCAAGTCACGACACGGCAGCAGCAGTTGCCTCGATCCCGGCTGAAGGCGATGACTGGGCATTTCTCAGCTCCGGTACATGGTCACTTATGGGCGTAGAACTGGAGGAACCTGTCATTACAGGACGAACTCAGGAATACAATTTCACCAATGAAGGTGGAGTCGAGGGTACCACCCGGTTTTTGAAAAACATTATGGGGCTCTGGCCCCTCCAACAATGCCGGGAAGTGTGGAATAATCAGGGTGAAAAATTTGACTATAAAACCCTGCAGAATATGGCACAAAAGATTGACCAGATACGGGCCTGGGTGGATGTTGATGATTCGCGGTTTTTGAAGCCGGAGAATATGGTTGAAAGCATTATCAGCTTTTTAAGTGAAACTGACCAGTCGTATAAAACTGATCCAGCATGGATCACCCGGTGCATACTGGAAAGCCTGGCATTTAAATATCGCATGGTGATAGACGATCTTGAACTTTTGACGGGAAAACAAATTCAAACGCTCCATGCAGTTGGCGGCGGCATACAAAATACGCTACTAAACCAGCTGACAGCGGACGCCATCGGCAGACCGGTCGTTACCGGACCGGTTGAGGGGACTGCCGCTGGCAATATCGGTGTGCAGGCGCTGGCAACAGAGCTCATCGATGATCTTGGCTCTTTGCGGCAGATAATCAGGCAGTCATTTGCGTTAAAAACCTATGAGCCTGCAGACCAGGGTTACTGGGACGATCATTTTGCCAGCTACCAATCAATTCTGACCACCTGAATTACCGGGATTTACGTAAATTGCGCATTGTTTATGTGAACCGAATAAAGGGTTCGGATTTTACACCGGTATTCTGCCGGTGATAACTCACGACTTTTGTGTGATACAACCATGACTGAAAAGACCAATCAATATATCGATCAGTTTCGAGCTGCAGCCGAAGGCGCTGGGGCATCTGTGGAAATTATCTCTATAGAGACGGATTCGGTCTCTGCCGCTATATCACAACATCTCAGGGAAAATTCAATAACTATCTTTGCATCATCCGCCTCTTTAGAGTCCGACCTGACTACCACCATCCGCAATATGGATGGTATCATTGAGCATCCGAATGACGAAGAGCTGGAGGCAGCCTGGTGCGGAATCACAGGCGCATTCGCCGGCATCGCCAGAACCGGTTCCATCTGCGTCGCCGTCGGGAGTGATCTTGCCGGTTCAGTCAGCCTGTTTACCCGATCCCATATTGCCTTGTTGAATATTGAAGATCTCGTCTACTGTCCCAGTGATTTGTTACAGATTGAAGAATCCAGCAACACTTCCCTGTTAAATAACATGGTAATAATCACCGGACCGAGCGCCACGGCAGATATGGGCGAATTGGTGCGCGGCGTCCACGGTCCGGGTGAATTGCATATAATTCTATTGGAATAAAACTTATGGCGAAAAACAGAAATATGGAGCAGCCGGACTACACTCCAAGGAAATATGCCAGGAAGGACACCAAGGAATCCCTCAAGGGTGGCATCCGGCTGGCGTTGGACTACGAGCAGGATTCCGTCCGGCGAAACACGAACACCTTTAATATCGGGCGCTACAAAGCCACTGGTGCTATCGATGACTATGAGGTATTAAAGGAAAAAGCCCGCGCTATCAAGGAAGACTCCATCGCTCGGTTGCCAGATCTCATTCAGACGTTGCAATCCACAGTAGAACAAAACGGCGGCTCCGTTTATCTGGCCAGCGATGCCGAGGATGCAACTCAGCATATTAAAGATCTCTGCAGCGGGTACGAGGCGGAATTAGTAGTAAAATCCAAGTCGATGACTACGGAAGAGATTCATCTGAATACAGTGCTGGAATCCGCCGGCATGGAGGTAGTGGAGACCGATCTCGGTGAGATGATTATACAGATTGCGGATGAACAGCCGTCTCACATAGTGGGCCCTGCCATCCACCGTAGTCGGGAACAGATCTCCACCCTGTTCAAGCGAGTTTATGATACCGATTCGCCGTTGGATTCGGGTGAAGCGCTGACCAAATACGCCCGGGACATCCTCCGGGAAAAGTTTCTTAATGCGGATATCGGGATAACCGGAGCGAATGCAATTGCCGCTGAAAGCGGCACCCTGATGCTGGTGGAGAGTGAAGCCAATATCAGGATGGTTATGCAGACGCCGCCGATTCACATTGCGGTGGCCGGTGTTGAAAAGATCGTTCCGTCTAAGGCACACCTGTTTCCGTTCATTGAGTTATTAGGTCCGAGCGGTACCGGACAGCCACTGACCTCTTACACCAATTTGGTAACTCCCCCATTGGATGTTAGACCCTTCTCCTTTCGGGAGAAACCGGTCCGGCCCAGGGCGTTTCACCTTGTTCTGATAGACAACGGCCGCATGAACATGCGCGAGGATCCGATGCTGCGCGAGGCGCTCTATTGTATTCGGTGTGCGGCTTGTCTGAATTCGTGCGCCAACTTTCAGAACCTCGGGGGACATGCATACGGCGGCGAGACCTACTCCGGCGGAATCGGAAGCGCCTGGGAATCCGGGACCCATGGGATCGAGACTGCGAAATTCAATGAACTTTGTACCGGGTGTTCGCGGTGCAAACCCCAGTGTCCCGTAAAAATCGACATCCCATGGTTGAATATCGTTTTACGTGACCGTATCAATCAATCGCGCAAGAAAGACCCCTTTTCCTTTGTATATCGTGGTCTGCTGGACAGCGCCCCGGAGGATACCTCAGCCCCCCTTCAAAAGCAATTCTTCGGCAATTACGCCACTCTCGCAAAATGGGGTTCCCGGCTTGCTCCCCTCTCAAACTGGATCGCAAATACGGCATTTTCAAAAACTATTTTAGAGAAATTGGTGGGACTGGCCAGCGATGCGGATCTACCGAGATTCGCAAGCCAGAATTTTACCACATGGTACCGTCATTCCTTCCGCACACTGAGCTCAATTGAATCCGAACAGTTTGCAAATTATGAGGTGGTATTCTTCCCCGACATTTACGTCAATTATCTGCATCCTTCCTGGGGGATTTCAGCTATACGGGTGCTGAAAAAATTGGGCATGACTACGACCGTTATGGATACTCTCCCGGACGGCCGGGCTGCGCTATCTCAGGGTATGGTTAATACTGCTTCTGAACGTGCGAAGGTTCTGGCGGAAACATGCCGGGAATATCTGGAGTCCGATCGGGATATCATTGTAGTTGAACCGAGTGTTTTGGGCATGTTCCGTGAGGACTATTCCCACCTCCTTCCCGATGGGGAATTATTGGGTAGACTCCTGAAGCAGAGCTTTGAGCCAATCGAATATATTTTTAACCTCGGCGAATCCGTGTTAGATAAAATCGCTGATTTTATCAAAAATCAGGATAATCATCAGTGGCCGGATCGGGTGTTTTACCATAGCCATTGCCAGCAGCGCTCCGCCAATGCTGCAGATCAAACGGTTGCACTGCTCCAATCGCTGGGATTTCATGTGATCACATCCTCTGTGGAATGTTGTGGAATGGCCGGAAGTTTTGGCTATAAACAGGATTACTACGAAGTGTCTCAAGAAGTCGGCATAAATCTCGTAAACCAGATAGAATCTGCCGAATCCGATACGGGCAAATGCCTGCTTTTGGCCAGCGGTACGTCCTGTACGGATCAAATACAATCACTCACGGGCAGGAAGGTATTCCATCCATTGGAATTACTGGACTCCCTGTTATTGGACTAGGCGTTAAGGTGCACTTCGGATTTACTGTGTTTTCGTAATCAGGCATGCAGAGTTGTGTTGAGTCTTTTTACATTATCATATCGTTAATGGTACAGATGGATCGAAATTGAGAGAGGGGCGGCAACATGGGTAATAATGAAATATCTAAAAATAACCATACCAATATTCTGCTGAAGTTGCGGGGCATTCGAGATGGATTGAATTCCGCCGAACAGCGACTCGCGGATTACATCCTCGAACACCCGGAGGATACGGTCCTGTTTACGATTCAGGAACTAGAGAATAAATCCGGGACCAGTTACGCTACCATCATCCGGTTTACGAAAAAACTGGGCTTTAACGGCTATAAGGAGTTTCGCAATACTCTCATCCGGGATGTCACGTCCGACCAGGAAGAGATTGAAGCGTCAAGTGGTTTTCCCATTGAATTGGATGACAATATTGAGACTATCATCGAAAAAACGTTTCAGAATTCGGTGCGTATTCTGAACGAGACCAGGCGAATTATCGAAGTTGACGTGCTGCAGGAAGCCGCTGAGCGCATATCCAATACCCGCGAACTGGTGACTATCGGAACTGGCGCATCGGGCATAATTGCACGGTATGCCTATATTCGGTTTTTCCGGCTTGGCATCCCAACGACGGCTGAAACCGATATGACGCTGGTCAAGATCAAGGCCTCCCTTCTGGATGAGGACGATGTGTTGCTGGCTGTGTCTTCATCAGGGCGATCGGAAAAAATCGTGGAAGCTGCCAGACTGGCATCAGATCGCGGAGCCCACGTCATCAGTCTGTGCGATTATGCCGTCAGCCCCCTCTCAAAAATTGCGGAATATCCGCTCTTTACCACCCCGCGAAATGCGGCGCAGTTCCTGGATATTGATATGCCGCTGACGACGGCCCAAATGAATCTAATCGATATCCTGTTCCTTTATACCAGTATTCTTCGTGGCGAAGATGCCTTTGAAAAATTTCAGAAAACCAAGGATGTCTCGGACAGCGAAAAGATACAGTGAGAGAGTAAAGTAGTAATGTGTTATCGTGTTTTTGTGTTACCGTTAATTCCGCTTCAGGTCCGCATAGCGGGTTGAAGCGGAATATACTAACAGCCTCCTGTTATGACAGTCAATTTAGTATTTATCAAAAACATCTCAATTCCTACTTCAAAAATATCATCTTTTTGACCCGCATCATATCGCCGGCTACCAGGCGATAGAAATAAACCCCCGTACTCACCGGCTGACCGAACTGGTTCCGGCCATCCCACTGCACCATATGCCAGCCCGCGGCTTGGCGGGAATCTTCTAATGTGGTGACCTTCCGGCCCCTCAGGTCATAAACGGTCAACGTCACCTGCGACTCCGCTGGCAGGCCATACCGGATGGTGGTGGTGGTGGTGGGATTGAAGGGGTTGGGGTAATTTTGGGACAAGACAAATCCTGTCGGCAGGGCCGTCGGTTTCTCTTCGTCAACGGCAACCACGCCTCCCTCCCGGTAGACAGATAATCCATAACCCGACCCGATCCATGTATTTCCGCTCCCATCGACGGCCAGGGATCTGACCTCATTCACCAGGATACCAGAATTGGAGGTATTATATACGGTCCAGGTGGTACCGTCAAATTTGACTAAGCCAGCCCTCGTCCCCATCCATTTATTTCCATCGTCATCGATGGCTAGTGCCCCAATGTCATTACTCGGCAAGCCGGAATTGGAGGTATCATACACCGTCCAAGTGAGCCCTCCGTCATATTTGACTAAACCAACTCCAGTCCCCATCCATGTATTTTCATCGTCATCGATGGCTAGCGCCCCAATCCCATGCCCTGGAAAGCCGGAATTGGAGTGGTGGTACACCCTCCAGCGGGAGCCGTCAAATTCGGTCAAGCCTCTACTATTTGTTCCAATCCAGAGGGTGCCACTCCCATCAATAGCCAGCGCCTGAATTATATTCTCCGGCAACCCGGAATTGGACGAATTATACACCGTCCAGGTGGTCCCGTCAAAAGCAGCCAGACCTTCATACGTTCCAATCCAAAGGGTGCCGCTGCCGTCGACAGCCAACGCCTCAATATTATTCTCCGGCAACCCGGAATTTGATGTGTTGTACACCGTCCAATTGGTGCCATCAAAGGCGACCAATCCGCTATCATAAATGCCGATCCACGCGGTGCCGGTCCCATCAAAGGCAAGCGCTTGTAGACTATAACCTGGCAATCCGGAATTGTTGGGTGTATAGACCGTCCAGTCTGAGCCGTCGGGATGTATGCCGGCAAATGCGGCTAAGCCACCGGCCCCAATCCAGGCCGTGCCGTTGCCATCGATGGCAATGGCATGCATGATATTGCCCGGCACATTGGAATTGAGGGGATTCACCGTCACATCGGCCCCATCAAATTCGGCTAACCCTCGTCTTGTACCAATCCATACTTTGCCGCTGTCATCGATGACAAGAGACTCAATACGATTACTTGGCACTCCTGAATTTGAGGTATTATAGACCGTCCAGGTGGCACCGTCAAACATGGCTAAGCCACCACCAGTTCCCATCCATGTGTTTCCCTTTTCATCGAAAGTAATAGAATTGACGTAATTCTCTGGCAACCCGGAATTGGAAGTATCGTAAACCGTCCAGTACGTGCCGTCAAACTTTACTAAGCCACGTCTCGTTCCGGTCCATGTTGTACCGTTCCCATCAGTGGCAAGCGATAGAATAAAATTATCCGGCAACCCGGAATTGGACGTATCGTAAACCGTCCAGTTCCTTCCGTCAAATACGGCTAAGCCAGTATCCGTTCCAATCCACGGATTCCCGTTTCCATCGATGGCAAGAGATTCAACCCGATTATCCGGCAACCCGGAATTCGAGGTATTGTAGACCGTCCAGGTCGTGTCGTCAAAGGCGGCGACGCCCCGACTGGTCCCAATCCATTTGGTGCCGTTTGCAGCAATAACAAGCGAGGAAAAACTATTACTTGGCAGCCCTGAATTATGGGGTGTGTATACTGTCCAAGTGATCCCGTCAAAGGCCGCTAACCCTGTATAGGTCTCAATCCATTTGGTGCCGTTGGCATCGACGGCAAGGGACTGAATATACGGATGTGGTAATCCTGAATTTGAGGTATTAAACAAGGTTCGTTCTCCGGTGAAGCGAGACACTCGATTGATCTTGAAAAGACCCCACTTTGACGTTCCCACCCAAATATTCTCGCCCTCGACGGCCAACGAAGTCACCGCGGGTGTATAATTATAAAAGGTGACCCACTCCGGATTTTGGGGATAAATTGTGTGGATGGAAAGGAAGATCAACATTAATATGCCGAGTAACTTTTTCATTCCTATCTCCTTAGTTTCTTTTTTTTACCGAAAGAGAACCAAAACGGTGGCCCTTTTGCTCTAATAATATCTTCTCATCAATTATTCGTTCCATATATCCCGCCATCCAGAGAACCATCCCGCCTGGGCGGGATTCCGCCCAAACTCCGCCGAATGGTGGAGGCAAAGGCAAAAACATCATCTGTAAAGTCCGACGTCTCCATTCACATTATCTTATTTACCTTAATGCTTTTTGTAAAATCGCCCGCTCGGATCCGGAAAATATACATCCCACTGGACACGGGATTCCCGGCCTGATTTGTTCCGTCCCACAGGACAGTGTGGGTACCGGCCGGTTTGTGGGCATCGACCACTGTTTTGACTTTTTGGCCCAGTGAATTATAAACGGTTATCGTTACTACATTAGCCTCCGGCAGGGCATACTCAACCCGTGTATCCGGGTTGAACGGATTGGGATAGTTTTGGTACAGATTATAATCGGTTGGCATTTGTTCATGAGCTAATTTGTAGGCTTTTTCATTACTCGTCTGTTTTATGAACCCAGGCTCACCGTATCCGGGGTACCCCAATCCGCCGCCGGTCAACACCGGGCGAACAGTCGCATAAAAAGCGCTGCCCATGTCTGCTGTAAATCCTGAATTCAGTGTAATCCCGTCAGTGGAAAGAAATGAAACAGTTCCGCCACTTTGAATCGTATACGATGTACCTGTTGTGATTGGATACTTAGTTTCCAGCGGGACCTCGTCGCCAGAACCAATTACACGGTTGGATAACGTTGGCCGTGGATAATAAGGGTCTACATCAGGTTGATCATCACTAGTCGATAACCAGAGCAAGACGGATGCATGATTATTACTGTAATCTGATTCAGGTATGACTTCATCTGGATTGGTGGTGATTTTTAATATATAGAAACCGTCCTGGATACCGGTAATATCAACCCACTGGCAATCCAAATCCATACCATAAAAATCATAACAACCTGGCGAAATACCCTGCAAAGGGTCCTCCGCACTAAATTCACCACAATCGCCAGGCCCATAATCATAAACATTAAATCCCGCTTTGTGACCTCCTGAGAGTTCATTGCCCGACAGATCAAACAGATGGTATTCGGCAAACGCATCAAAATGATCGTGATCATGACATGCATGATAATGCCAATAATCCGCATAAGGATTATTTGGGTCTTCGGGATTTCCAAGATTTAATGTGTCATTCCCTCTATTCGCAATACGTGTTCCGAAGCGGAGAATTGTGCGTTCACCTTCTCCACTAAGACAGCCCTCATCTATAAAACATGGATCTCCCAAGCTATTAATAGTTGTGATCACGGGTTCTGTGGTATTTCCACCTCCTTTTAAACTCGCCACTATTATTTCTCTGTCAACTACAAGATCGACAGGAGGTAGGGCATAGATTGTTTGTCCACTGGCAATCAACACAAACATTGCAATGAGAAACAGTATTTTTTGACTTCCGGGAAATTTATTGTGTTTCATAGTCTTCTCCTTGTTATTCTGCCATCAATTATTCACGCGTTGAAATGTCGCTAATTCAAAGAGCGTCTTCTCTACCAGCCGTTCGGGGGAACGGAGCCATTGCGATGCAGCTTTCGATATTCTCATCCCCCTGCTCTCTGGCGCCTGCCGGAGAGCGTCCCCCTTCGAAGGGGGACTTGTTGGCGGTTTCCATTATAGACAGCGGGTGCTTTTATCATACATCCCCCCGACCATCCTGGAAAGCCGCCAGGGGGATGCATCTTCGGGGAAAGTGCTACCTATCGATTTTTCCCCTGGTTTATCTCTTGTTTCAGCGCCTCAATCTCCTGCTGTTGTTCCTGAATGGCCTGCACCAGGACCGGGATTAGTTCAATATAATTTATGGACTTATACTTGATCGGCTCCGGTTCTTCCCCTGCTTTTTCAGCACCTGGCGCTTCGGGATCTATAAACGCATCTTCGCTCACTAATTCCGGGAAGAGCTTTTCCATGTTCTGCGCAATGAACCCAACTCTTTTACCGGAAGCGAGATTCATCGGTTTGTACCTGGGATCATTCCGTTTATAATTAAACGATTTGGCTTGCAGCTGCTTCAGTTTACCTAACACGGAACCGACCGGCTGAATATTCTCCTTTAGTTTGATGTCTGAGGGATTAGTGAACTCGCCTGTGACATGAACATCACCGGAAAAAATACCCGGCATAACTTTCATAGGAAGCATCGCTTGCGGTCGCTCTTATTCCATAGGAATACCAGCCATCCTCTGCCCTGGCAGAGACACCATAATTAGTATAGTTACCGGCATCTGCCCAAACCCGTATACCGTAATTATAATTTCCATTTACTGATTGAACACGCAACTTATAGTTTGAATAAGGGGTAACGCCGATGCCAACATTTCCATCGTCGCCAATCTCTAATTGGCCAAAGGCACTCTGCCCGATGATGAACACTATGACCATACCTACGATCCGGAACGTTTTTGAATACATACTGTCCTCCTTTGTCTGGATTCGCTTACATGTCCTGTACTGAGCGACTCTACTGGTTTAACACCTGATACTGTCCAGGTATTATCGCTTCTTATCGAAACTTTAGGGAATTCGGTGCCACCGGACTGGTCCGGTCAAACAACCGTTGCGCATCACCACTGTTCGCCTAGGATGTGATCGTATGTACCGGGAGCACTCTACCCGGTGGTGACGAAACGTGAATGACGTGCGTTAATTTGTCGGCTGCAACATATATCTATAGCATACAAAACGTTATACTCGCTTTTTTCATCACTTATAACCAAATCTACGATAAAAACGATGTCGCCGAAGGAGGCTAATACTTTCGACCGGGCTGTGTTCACATTAATCGACTAAAACCTGGTAATCACTGGGAAAACCCGACTCAGCCCTTGTCAACCTGGAATGACATGCGTTTTGTTTTACTTCTGTAACTATACTTTACCTATTAATTAGTTTTATCAAATTCAAGGATTTTTGCGAAGTGCTATTTTGGGTATTGCATAAAAAAAGCGGAGAAAGGAGCAGGGAGAAAGGAGAATGGAAAAATTGTTTGTCCCAAAGGGATCCGTGCGGGATGGTTCATAGTTCATTGCGGAGAATTCAGTGATTTCGCAGAGGATGAAAAAGCTCACAAAAAGTAAACGGTATAATTGACAACGAACAACTTACAACAAACGAATATCCCACTAAAGCGGGAACTACCAGCCACCAAGTCGCGCTGCCCGAATAAGCGCTACCCAATCCTTCTCCGGATCGGCCGGTGGTGCGCCGATGGCTTTTTCGCCTGGCCCGGCAATCGTCCCGATACTTCCCTGTTTCAGTGCTCCACCTGTACGGGGGTTAAACCATTCCACCTGATACCTCCCGACGGACTCACCCAAATCGATGAGATTTTCTTCCGCCGTTTTCATATAGATTACGTATACCTCGCCCTCTTTGGAGAAGCAGTAATCGGTAGTATCAGTCGTCAGATCGTCGGTGTTGGTCATTTCCCAAAACGGGATCTCATGCTCCCTGAAGAAATTAAGCGCGTATCTGGACTGGTCCCACATGTTTGACCGGGAACGCCAGTCCTGACAGGTTAAATCCGATTGGGGATGGTCATATCCGAAATAATATTCTATTCCGCCTGCGCCAGCCATTAACGCGCCCCACAAAGCGTTCTGCCGGGCATTATCGTGATCCTGGTTTTCCGCATCCGGAAGAAGAGCATCCGAGGCGTTCCCCGGTTCATCAATGGCTACAACCCACGGCTTGCCGGACTGGTCGGAAGCCTGTCTCCAGTGGAGAATGGCATCGTGGACCTGCCTGAAGTCCGATCGGTGGGTCTGAACGGAGACTCCGGTGAGCTTCGATTTATCGCCAAGCAGATCGTCAAACGACTGACCGTTGTGAATCACAATATGATGCCGATACGGATCGTACTCCCGGAAATATCCCGCCATGGCGCGGCGCTGAGGTGTAGACTGTCCTTCGTGATCTCCCCATTTCCCGTTCTCTTCACCCAAATTCCAGTTGAGCGCCAGGTGGTGTCCGAACCGGGCGATGAGTTCCCGGTAGTAGAGTTTACGTTCCACGCCAAGGGCGCCGGCATCCAGTGTATCCTGGTTCTCGGCCTCCTGGGTCTTGAAGTGGAGATACATTCCCAGGGAATCGGCGTGCTGGAACAGGATCTCCCACTGAGCCAATCTGGACACATCGAGTCGGGTATAATCATCATAAGTGACATACGGAAAGACGTTCCTATCATCGCCGCCGATATTCATGGTGAGGAAGGAGAAGACGTTAATTCCCTTCGACGCCAAATAGTTTATGGCTCCAAGGATGCCCTTTCCTTTGCCATCCTGCCAGACCGGATCACCCTGATTCCAGTCCTGCACATGTGGCTCCCATGATTTAATCAGGTCGTCGTTATGTCCGTCGTGCTTGAAATCACCGTCGAAATCCTTGTATGCCAGGAAATTTTCCGGCGCGTCCGCGCCTGCCTTTAGAAAATATTCTCCGGTCTCCTCGAACCGGAGATAATGTTTTCCGACATACTGAAGCCGGCCCTTGCCTCGAAAATCCCTGCCTGATTTATCCGTCTCCTTCACGCGGAACGTACCTGACTTACCATCCATAAATCCGGCGCTTTTGCCGGCATCAGGATTGTCGCTCACCGCGATATTGCGTCCGGACCGGAACGATACCTCGTAATTCCAGATACCCGCTTCATGGGGAGCGAAATGGACTCGCCATTTATCGCCA
Organism: Candidatus Neomarinimicrobiota bacterium; assembly: GCA_021734025.1. Taxonomy (NCBI): domain Bacteria; kingdom Pseudomonadati; phylum Fidelibacterota; species Fidelibacterota bacterium. The sequence continues at coordinate 317,896 of JAIPJS010000003.1, read as the reverse complement.
CTGGAAGCAGAAGTATTGGCAGCATCGCCATCTGCGGCGAAATATCCCGGGACAAGGAAGGTTGTGTCACCATTAATGAACCGTACATTGAGTCGGTAGTCCAGAAAGGGATTTGGTGTGGCCTGCTCCGAAGTTTCCGGTCCCTCGAATGTGAGGGTCACCTTATGCCATTTCCGTAATTCGCCACTCATCTCCACTCCAGAAGCAGAGGAGATGCATGTGAACAGGAGTAGCCCGAGTAGCACAAAATTTCGAAGTGTCGACATATTGCCTTCCGTAAAGTTTATGAAAGTTCAGGGGGTAATCAGAGAAAGCATAACCTGGGAGAAAAGCCATCCGAATCAGGGTGCCAAATCTCTGCAACCTGGATTTCGGTTTAAGCAGGTTACGGCATCTGGGACAGCCCTTCGTATTTGACCGTCCATCCTTCATCCGGAAAGCCGGGAGCGTGTTCGTTCGGAGCGCTGTCCCAGCCAGCGGCCATCATGGCGACGGCTGTCAGGAGTCCGCCGTTTCCGGGAAGATACAGCGTGAGCCGATCGTCCTGATAATTGTGACCGTTATTCAGATAGGTGTTCTTTTGCACGTCCATTAACAGCGCGTTAATCGCCATCTCCGGTTCGCCCACTCTTGCCGCCGTCATGGCGGTGAGCGGATAGTCCCAGCCCCAGGTTTCTTCCCAGTTCCAGGTTTCCATGACTTTGTTCAGGGTGCGGCGCATTGTCTCCACATCCACGGAATCGTTCGGCAGCATGCCGTACGCGCCAAGCAGTGTCGGATGATCGTTCCGGTGGAACTCGTCCTCGAAGGTGCCCATGGCGGTCTCCGCATTCTGGTACAGTTCGTTTTGCTGCGGTAGATCCGACAGGTGCGTTATTACGTGATCCCATTTTTCGACCCGATCCATTCCCATGCGCTCACGCCATCGCTGGGCGACCTGCAATCCGTATTGCCAGTAGGACAGTTCGAACGGCGGATTCATGGTCTGTTCCTTATCGTAAATCTCCTGAGCAGGAATCAGCGGTGGACCGAGCACGTATCGTTCTTCTTCTGGTACCCAGTGTGCGTATGATGCCATGAATTCAGCAGTCTCGAAGACGAGGGTCTTCATGCGCTCAAGAGTCTCCGCCGTCGGGGCTTCCCGGTAGAGTAACTCCGCAAAATAAATGGGGTGTGGTTGCTGCCAAATCAGGAAGACACCAACGTCAGACGGACTCTCTCTGCCGTCCGGACCGACCATCTTCGGCCATCGTGCGCCTTTGTATCCCTGTCGCTCTGCCTTCTTTTGAGCATTGGCCAGCGCATTATCGTAAAATGGGAGGCTCCGTTTAAACAAGTCTGTCCGCCCCCAGAGGATGTGATGGACCCCATGCCACCAGTGCATCTCCAGGTGGAATTTGCCGTACCAGCTGTTACAGGTCAGCCCGGTTTCCTGTGGAGGCAGATCACCCGCACCCTGGGCCGCGGTCAAATATTGAGACAGTACTATACGGCGCTCAAGTTCCTGCGCCCTCGGATCGGTACTTTCCGACAGATCGATAGCTCCCCCTGAGTTCCAGTACCGGGCCCAGGATGTTTTGGAATCCTGAAATGTTTCTCCCACACCCGGGAGATCCGCTTCCTTTTTGGACTCCGAAAAACTGGCGATAAATGCAAATTTTTCATTCCCGCTGGGAAGCAGATGGAATGTATGAGGCGCCTGTTCCACGAATTTAGCATCACCCTCCCACTGGATGTGTACATAATACGTGACGCCATCCAGTGCGCGCTTAATCGTCACTGACCGGTCTGTCTGGGTCTGTATTATCGAACTATGCTCTCCGGGACTCTGCCAGTCGCCGGTCTGTTTTCCCCAGGATTGGGTGCCGTACGGGAACCTGAAGAGGATTCCGTTTTTACCGTCTGTGAAGAGCGGAGACTGCATTCTGACGGCGATTTGGTCCAGCGTTGAATGGCTGGCAGTCTCCACCCAGACGCCATTGCCATCTATGGAAAAATTACTTTCTAAAATTCCCTGCCAGAGATTAAGGGTCTGGTCAATAGATTTGATTTCATCCAGATCGACCTGTCCGTCGCTCGTCCCCCGAAACAGAAATCCGATCTGCCCCAGGTGAAGCCGGTGCGGATTTGCCCTGAGCCATTGTCCTGCTCCCTCGTACCGCCCGGAAGCGTAGGTCACGTCACGCCCGTGGGTATCGTACGTATTAAATGCGTCAGCAAGAGAATATCTATTGGTATCGCCGATTATATGCCAACCCCAGTTGGATTGGGTACCCAGTGGAATTCCGTTTTCGTACTCCTCCCGAAATGTCTGTAAGCCGGTAACATCGGCGGTAAAGGCAAAGTTACCGTTCCCCAGAGTAAATGATGAAAGGGTGTCGACTTCGGTCAATCCCGGAAAATGTCGGTAAACTAATGCCTCCCGGTCTATCTCCCCGGATTGACAGGCGGTGAACGCTATCGGGAGAATCAGAATGATAAGCAGTTTACGATACATGCGGACCTCTTGTCTGTATGGTTTGCTCGGTGGGTATTCGCCGTAATTTCGGTATGAAAATATAACAGATCCTGAGCAGAGATTCACTGCCCTGGCAGGAAAAGGTGGATTTCACGAATAGTGCGAGATGACTCTCAGTTCTCAAAATGTTTCAACGATAGTTATCCGGATTCCGCGTTTTCAATGATGCCTTTTTGCAGGATGATATTTCCGTATTTCGCCGTTTCTCCCGACATTACCACTGCAAATGAATTGGCGGAGCGCTTGTAAAATTCTTCCTTTTCAATCTTTCGAATTTTATAACGGTTTTCTTCATATTTATCGAGGATCCGTTTGTACGATTGTTCTACCCTCGGATCGAAAGTATCACCGTTCACTGCCTCCATCATCGTCATCGGGAAATCCACATAGGAATCCAGCGGCATCAGCGGGAGAATTCCGTCTAATAAGTCGGTAATGATGTGCCCGTCTGCTCTCACTATACGGGTACAGTAAGATTCACCGGGAAAATGAGCATCGGCCAGGACTATTTCGTCTCCATGCTCCATACGGTAGAGTGTAAGTAATAATTCCGGACTGAGTTTTGGGGAAATCCCACGCAGCATACAATAGATCCTTTCGAAAATGCAAATAACCGGGAATTCTGATTTCCGGCGTGTTCAGTTTATGAAAATTCCAATTTAGATCATTAAATCATGAGGTCTTTTGCAGGTCCCGCCGGAACCCAAAAAATCCATAAAAGGATATCAGGAGAAAACAAGCCAATGGAACAGCATACGCCAGATGGATACTCCCGGTGGCATCGGAAATTTTCCCCTGGATTGCAGTTAATACCGCGCCGCCGAGGATCGCCATAATCAGACCTGAGCCGGCAATTTTTGTATCGTCATAATCCAGACCTTTAACAGCCAGCCCGTAAATCGTCGGGAACATCAGGGACATGAAAGCCGAAATTGAAACCAGGGCAAGGACTCCGATCATTCCACCGCCAAATATTACAATTAATGTTGCGATACTTCCCAGGATAGCCGACCCTGTCAGCAGTTTCCCGGGCGCGATGTACTTCATCAGAGCAGTATTGACAAAGCGAAATGCCGTAAACAGTATCAGAGCAGCGAGATAATAGCTGGATGCGTGTGCCTCATCGACAGCCAATTCCTGCATGACGTACCGAATGGTAAACGACCAGACTCCGATCTGTGCTCCAACATAAAAGAACTGCGCCACAACACCCCAGACGTATTGCTTTTTCCTGAACAGGCGCTTCAGCGTCGGTATCAAATCGATTGAGACCTTCTTTTCCGATACCTTCGGCATATCCCGGATGGCGATCATAACCCAGATAACCACCAATAACAATGCTATCCCGACATATGGCCCCATTACGGCGCTCAACTCCTGCTGTTGCACTGCCTGGAGCTGCTCAGCCCCCATTACAGCACGTTCCTCTGCTGAGGCGGAATTGAGGTGAGAGAGTATAAAGTATTTACTCAGCAGTACCCCAGTTATGGAACCAATGGGATTAAAGGACTGGGCAAAGTTCAATCGCTGAGTTCCGGTCTCCTCCGGCCCCAGCGCGATAATGTAGGGATTCGCTGTCGTCTCCAGAATCGAGAGTCCACCGGCGAGTATATAGAGCGCTATCAGGAAGTGAAAATAGTTCATGGTGATGCTCGAGGGATAAAACAGAAAGGCCCCGCCGATAAACAGCCCCAAGCCAAGCAACACGCCTGCTTTATAGGTAAATTTTTTAATAAATATTGCTGCAGGCAAGGCCAGGCAGAAATACGAACCATAAAAAGCCATCTGAATCCATGAAGTCTGAAAATCGGTGAGGCTCATAATCTTCTTGAAGGCCGCCAATAAAGTATCGGTCATATTATTGGCGAGTCCCCACATAAAGAACAGACTCGTAATCAGTATAAACGGGATTATCGGTGCTTTATAAATTGTGCGTTTTATTGCTGCCATAGGTATTCATTCTCCAGGGAATGATTATGGGGTGTCTGCCTTGGTTGCCTTCCCTTAAATATGCCGTAACCTAGGGTAAATAAATCATGAATATGTCCAAATATACAACGATTTCCGGTGCTTCAGAAAACACCTTTTTTTACTCCGTGTATCTTCGTAAATGCGATTTTAATTATGAGAGTAATGAGTAAAATTACTGGGCGGTTGCCAGTATTAAATATGCCTGGTGCTAACGTTAGATTTATCCCCGTGAAAAATCAACAGATTTTGGGAATTTCTACGATATTCACTTGGGGAATATTCGGAAATCAGGTCGATTCGCGAACGATTAAATCTGTCCTCAGGACAACTTCTTTGGATTGGAATACATCTTCCTCTGAATTAATGGCTTCCAAGAGGAGATTCGCGGCCCGCCGGCCCATCTCTATCCCCTGTTGATTGACAGTGCTCAACGGCGGCGCGGTCATCTGGGAGACGTCACTGTTCCCGTATCCCATCACAGCCAGATCCTCCGGTATGCGTATATTATGTTTTTTCGCCTTCTGATAAACACCGAAGGCGATATAATCATTGGCGGCAAAGATGGCATCCGGCAAATCGCCGTTCTTGTACAAGTACTGAAAGCCCTCCCGCCCGTCTTCTTCGAGAAATCCGCCAAACCAGATCAGGTCGTCATCCAGTGGAATATCGTGTTCTTTAAGTGCCTTTTTGTACCCTTTATAGCGGTCCTGCCCGACGGAGACCGTCTGCGGGCCTGCTAAATGTGCGATTTTTCGATACCCCTTGTTTATAAGATAATTCACTGCATTATATGCCCCGCTCACATCATCCGAATAAATCCGGCTGGCCTTAATTCCGTTGAGGTATCTGTCGAAAAAGACAATGGGAATGCCGTGCTGCTCAAATACCTTCAGGTGGTGGGTATCCGTTGTCTCCATAGAGACAGCAATGAGTAATCCGGCAACCCGCCTTGACAGCATCGGTCTCAGGTTGGTTTTCTCTCGCTCCCAACTTTCGTTGGATTGGTTTACTAAAATGGTGTAATGAGATTCATACATCACCTCTTCAATACCGTGCACAACAGAAGCGAAAAAGTAATTGCTGATTTTCGGAACAATCACACCGATAGTCGTGCTATCCTGGTACCGGAGGTTTTGTGCGTTCCAGTCCGGGAAATAGTTCATTTCCTGCGCCAGTTTTCTTACCCGTTTTTTTGTCTTTGGACTGACTCCGGGATGATCTCTGAGCGCCTTTGACACAGTAGTAAAATGCAGGTCTAATTCTGCGGCCAGATCTTTCAGGGTAATTTGCTTATTCTTCATTAGTTTCCATGTTTATGTTTGAATCTATTGAGATTATCAGGATTTATGAAGATACCCGCTGATCGGGAATTGGGTCCACCGAAATTTTTCCGGGTTGCGCTGGCACAAAATCGGATTAAGCATTCTGCATCACCTGCTGATATGACAGTTGGGTGCTAATAAATCTGGATAATTTTCCTACGGGATTCAAGTGTTAAATCGCAGTTAGGTTATAGCCTTTTTCCCAAACTCCGCAGAGGAAATTATCCCTCTACACTTCAGGCTAATTTTTACCGGCGTATATTCCGGTTCCCTATCAGTAGGAACGGAATACCCAGCAGCAAAATTCCAATCCCGAGCAGTGCCCCAATACCCGTGACGGTGATGCTGGAGTAAAATAGTATCAGACAGGTAGCGATGAACAGGATTGGCGTGACCGGGTAAAGCGGAACTCTGTAGGTACCGTCGGAGAGGCCATCCCGGTAGCGAAAGACAAACAGGGTAACCCCGGTGAGCATCAGAAAAAACCAAAATACCGGCGCCGTATATTCCACGATGGTAGAAATACTTTCGCGGGTAAGCGTTCCGATTAATACCAATGCCAAAGCGATAAGTCCCTGGATAATCAGCGAATTGACCGGTGAATTTTGTCTGGAGCTCCACTTGCCAAGGAAGCCCAGAAACGGGAAATCCCGTCCCATGGCGTAGTTGGTGCGCGCTCCAGTGATGATGCTGGCGTTCGCGGTAGATGCTGCCGTGAAGACCACAAGCAGCGCCATGAAGATCTCCGCGCGGGGGCCAAAGAGATGTTTGGTCAGATCCGAGCCAACTGTCTGCGAGGATTGCAGCCCCTCAAATCCCAATACATTCAGGTAGGAATAATTAATCATCAGATAGAGTATGGTAATCAGCCCGATAGCCAGTACCAGGACCCGCGCCATATTCTGTCGTACATTTTTCAATTCCGCAGAGAGGTAGGCCGCTTCACTCCAACCACCGTATGACAGCAGAACAAATATCATGGCTAGTCCCGCCGAATTGAGTTGCAGCGGGGCGCCCCCTGCTTCAGTTCCTCCTGACTCTCCAGGCGCTGCCACAACAATGCCTAACACTGCAATGCTAATTAGCACAAGGACAACCATCCCAGTCATAATATTCTGAGCCTGTTTAGACGGGGAGGTGCCCCAGATATTCAGTCCGGTGAGGATGAGGATCGTAAGCACAGCATAAATTGGTGCGCTGTAGCTCCCCAGGTCGAGAATCAGCGTGGCATATTCTCCAAGGATAAAGGCTGCCAGCGCAATGGAACCGGTTTGGATGACCGTCATCCGTCCCCATGAGAAAAGAAAACTAATGGAATCTCCGTACGCTTTTCGCAGGAAGTGGTACTCTCCCCCGGCATCCGGATGCGCTGTGGCCAGTTCCGCATAACAGAGCGCCCCAATCAGCGAAATGGCCCCACCAAGTATCCAGGTCAGCAGAAATTGAGTGCCGTTTCCGGCGTTCGATGCCACCAGCGGCGGCAGCCGGAAAATTCCGATGCCGATCACTATCCCAACGATAATGGCGATGGCGTTCAGGACAGAAAAGATTCTGGCGGGTGCGCCCTGTTCAGAAGAGAATTTCAACGATAGGCTCCGATAGATTCAGTCAAATTCGCGGGAAGGTATTGGAAACGATTTTACGCTTGCTCTATTTAGTTGTTGCATGCCAGGATTTGACGGTATGTTCATCGCCGGAGCGCACCTGTACGGTCCCTGTGATTTGGTCATTTTCTATTTCGCCGCTGTACACGTGTTTTGTTTCTCCAAAGTCAGCCATAAAGCTGATGCGTTTTCCCCGAAGGACAGCATTGGTTACACCCGCTTCGGACGATCCCCGGGCTAATTCCACCGTGATTTCCTGGAATTCCTGGGAAATGGCAGCCGCGAAGTCGTCTCCATTGACGGTCCAATTCCATGCTCCAACAGCATCAGCCGGGGTAATCCAGTAATAGATATAATGCGAATTCCCGTCGTCATCCTGTACATCAAATGTTTTATCCGGTTTCCATTCGTCCATATCGAAACTGTGGGAGACCACTCGTGTTCCGGGCTTTAATTCATCCAGCAGTCGGGGCCGGAGCCGCTTGTTTACGCTGGAAAGCAAATACATTGTAATGACTGAAGCCTTACTGATATCTGTGGTAAAAATATTTTCTTTCAGGAATACCACCCGGTCATCCACACCCGCCTTTTTTGCATTTCTGCGGGATTCAATTACCAATTCCTCGTCGATATCAACGCCGTGCCCTACAGCGTCCTTCCCGGCAGCGGCGATAACGATACGGCCGTCTCCCGAGCCGAGGTCTATTACGTAATCACCCGGGCCGACATCCGCAATGGTCAGCATTTTATCGACGATCTCTTCAGGTGTTGGCACATACGGCACATCTTTGTCCCGCTCATCCAACACCTTGATAACCGGTTCGAGTTCGCCCTGGGCAACAAGGTTATCGGGGACAATATAAAGCAACAGTGTCACTGCCAATAATCCAGTCAACAGGAAAGAAATTGTTTTAATAAACCCTTTTCCTTCGAGAAGATTCATGATTTCACCTCGATAAATCTTATGATATTTATACTGATAATTCCGGACTTTCCGGCATTTACATAGTGGCCAAAACTTGAGAATTAAATGGCAAATTTCCAATGTAAAAGCAGGGTTTGGGTGTTCCCATTCTTAACCAAACAATCTGGAAAGCATATAGAATTACACCAATTTACTCTGTTGAATATTAAAACCGCATTTAATGGAGGTTTTGTCCGAGCTCATATGACCTCCCCTATTATCAATATGATAAACGGCGTTATGAAAATGATAAATTTATTATCACCCAATCACTGGAAGTGCAGAGCATCAATATATCACCGCAAGGCAACTTGTGGTATATTTATTGTACTATATACGGTGGCTGTTATTTTCTGACATAACATAACCCGGTGAAATGGTGCAAATAATTCGCCCTGTCCATCCTTGGAAGATACTTGTTTCGGTCAGCCTGATACTTATTACTCTGCTGTTCTTCCAGGTCATATCTGCTAAAACCCCGACTAATTCGACAGATATCCCCCGCCTGGATTTACACGTCCACTTGTCCGACAGCCTTTCCATAGAGAATGCGGTGAATTTATCCCGGAGTAAGGATGTTCAATTTGGAATCGTTGAGCACCCGGGAACCTGTCCGTATTGCCCAATTCAAAACGATGAGGGATTACGCAAATATATTTCTCACCTGAGGAATTTTCCGGTGTTGGTCGGCATACAACCTGTGGTTCCGGGCTGGCGTGACCTGTTTAGTCCGGAATTGTTGGAGGAATTGGACTATATCATCATGGACGCCATGGAAATCCCCCAGGAGGACGGCTCTATCCTGCGCATCTGGCTGGAAGACACTCAGGTTGAGGACTTCGATTCGTTTATGGAGATGTACGTTGACTATTATATCCGTATTCTCAATGAAGAAGGTATCGACATTCTGGCCAACGCTACCTTTCTGCCGAAATGTCTTGAGGACAGGTATACCGAAGCGTGGACTCCCGACCGAATGCAACGCATTATAGATGCGGCAGTCGCCAACGATGTGGCCATTGAAATTAATTCGTACTATAAAATACCGAACCGGGAGTTTATTCAACGGGCCAAGGCACACGGCGCCAGGTTCTCCCTGGGAACAAACAGCCGGAACAACTATGCCGGGACCATAGAGTATGCCCTTTCCATGGTAAAGACGTGCAATTTGGAACACTCGGATTTCTTCATACCGGAGGCCAAAGATTAAAGTGGGTTTTAGACAATGATACCTCTACTTCTATAATTCTAACTATTAAACCAATGGACAGACTAATGAACAAACCAATCTCCGGAAACCTACTCCGTTTATTTCTCATATTCATCGTTACGGTGCCATTACTGGCCCAGACACCACAGGAACAGCAGGTGGAAAGCCTGTTACGTCAGATGACCCTGCAGGAGAAGCTGGAGTATATCGGAGGGTACAAGGGTTTTTACATCCGCGGCATCGACCGGCTGGATCTGCCAGAGATCAAGATGTCCGACGGCCCGCTGGGTGTGCGGAATTACGGACCGACGACGGCGTATCCCGCATCGATTGGACTGGCCGCATCCTGGAACCGCGAACTGGCGAAATCCTTTGGTGAGGCAATGGGACGTGATGCCCGGGCGCGTGGGGTGCATATTATCCTGGCACCGGGGGTGAATATCTATCGCGCGGCAATGTGCGGCCGGAATTTCGAATATCTGGGCGAAGATCCGTACCTGGCAAGCCAGATGGTCGTGCCGGTTATCCGGGGCATACAATCCCGGGAAGTTGTAGCCACCGTGAAACATTACATCGCCAACAACCAGGAATTCGACCGCCACAACGTGAGTTCGAATGTTGATGAACGCACTCTGCGTGAAATCTATATGCCGGCATTCAAGGCGGCGGTCCAGGAGGGTGACGTCGGTGCGCTGATGACGGCCTACAACCTCATCAACGGTACGCACGCTTCTGAGCACAACTACCTGATTAACGATGTGCTGAAGGATGAATGGGGTTTCAATGGCCTCGTCATGTCCGACTGGGTGTCGACCTACTCTACCCTGGGGACTGTTAATGGCGGGCTCGACCTGGAAATGCCCTCCGGCAAGTTTATGCACCCGGATTCAATTCAGCGACTAATGAATGAAGGCAAAATCCGGGAATCCACCATAGATGAAAAAGTCCGGCGTATCATTCTTATGATTGTCAGGTTCAATTTCATGGAACGGGATCAGGAGTTATCCAGTATTTCCAAAGATGATCCGGAAAGCAAAAAGGTCGCCCTGCAGATGGCCCGGGAAGCCACAGTACTGCTAAAGAATGACGGCGGGCTGCTTCCGCTGGAGAAAGACAACCTCACCCGTCTGGCGGTGATCGGCCCGAACGCACATCCCCTGATCCACGGCGGCAGTGGCAGTTCCTATACCACACCGGCGCACACCGTGAGCATCTTGGACGGAATACAAAATATCGCCGGCGAAGACGTGGAAATCGTGTACAAACGAGGAATAAATGATAAAAGTGGCACGCGAACGTACGGAAAATCGACGTTTTCCCTGGCAGATGGCACAATTGGCCTGCGTGGCCAGTACTGGGATAATCAGGAGTTTCGCGGGAACCCCTCTCTGGAGAGAATAGACAAACAGGTCAATTTCGTGTTCAACGAACATCCGCTGGGTGGCGATGATAACTCGGATTTCTCTGTGAAATGGTCCGGGCAAATTAATCCCAAAGAATCCGGCAACCACCGGTTTTACGTAACCGGCGACGATGGCTACCGGTTAATACTCAATGGTGATACCCTGTTGAATGCCTGGATTGACCAGGCGCCGACGGCACGGAGCGCCGTCTATGCGATGGAATCCGGCGAAACGTATGATGTAGTGCTCGAATATTACCAAAATGGCGGCGGTGCGGAAATCCGGTTCGGGTACGAACAGGAACAGGTCGAGGAAATTGACGACGCCGTAAAGGTGGCAGTAAATGCTGACGCGGTGATACTGTGCGTTGGGTTCAGTCCCAATACTGAGGGCGAAGGACGGGATCGGCCGTATAACCTTCCGGAGGATCAGTTAGAGCTTATCCATAAAACGCTGGCAGCTAACGAAAATACCGTCGTTGTCCTGAATGCCGGCGGTAACGTCGGAATGGACACCTGGATAGGCGATGCACCTGCTCTGCTCCATGCCTGGTATCCGGGTCAGGAAGGCGGTACGGCTCTGGCGGAGATTCTCTTTGGGGCAGTCAACCCGTCGGGTAAACTTCCCGCATCGTTCGAGGCAAAATGGGAGGATAGCCCTGTATACGATTCCTATTACGACGAGGACGGCGACAAGGCCGTGAAGTATTCCGAGGGCATCTTCCTGGGATACCGTCACTTTGATCGGGTCGATACCACACCACGCTTTCCGTTCGGCTACGGACTCTCTTACACCACCTTCGAATACGACGATTTGCATTTTGATGTCGAAATCGAGGGGGATGTTCCGTTTGCAATAGCGTATTTTACCGTAACAAATACTGGAGAGACTGCCGGCGCCGAAGTGGCGCAGATCTATGTCTCCGACCTGGAATCCTCCGTGAGGCGCCCCGTAAAAGAACTGAAGGGCTTCGAAAAAGTCTATCTCAACCCGGGCGAATCGAAAAACGTGGAGATTATGTTAGACACGGATGCGTTCCAATATTATGACGTGAATAACAAGACCTGGACGCTGGAGCCGGGGGAATTTGATATCAGAGTCGGGAGATCCTCGGAGAATATTATATTGCGAGAGAAGATAACGATATAATTTTTTTCCTCTTCCTCCTGTCCAGGCGGTAGATCATCCCCCTGTCCCCCTTCAAAGGGGGAACGCAGTGAGTGGATTTGTGTGCATAATATTGGGTTTTTCGGAAAAATTTATCTGGCTGCGCGAAGGAATACCGTACATTATAGTCACGGAACAGGCGGATTTTCCTCTATCCACCCTAAAATTACCCGCTCTACATTATCAATATCGGTCATAACTTCCTCGTCCGAAAACCTGAGTACTGTGAATCCAAAATTCTCGAGTTCCTTTTGCCGTACCTTGTCTTTCTTCCACTGTTCTTCGATATCGTGCGTTATACCATCCACTTCAATAATCATCATCAGCTCCTTGCACATAAAATCCGCGATATAGTTATGAACAGGACGCTGACGAAGGAACTGATACCCTCTCATCTTTCGCGCCCGCAATAATTCGGTCCATAATCGTATTTCAGCCTCCGTGGAATTGTTACGGAGTTTTCTGGCGTAGTCTTTCAAATTTTTATTGTAACCGTAATTATTGTGTTTGCCATCCATTACTTTTTTAGTGTCATCCCCCTGTCCCTCTTCAAAGGGGGAACGCGGTGAGTAGATTTGTGTGCTTGATTTTAGAATTTTCGGAAAAATTCACCAAAATCTGTCGCTATTTTTTACATACCCGGGGATTAATTAGGATTCACATCGTAAATGCTTAGTTTCAGATATGTCTTCCCTTTATTGGAGGCAACGCGCCTCCGTTAGGTAGTGTACCGGTCTGTACTATTTTGTCGCCTTTAAAGGGGGACAGCGAGCGAAGTGAGCCGGGAAATAATGGAACACCCCTTCAAAATCTCACGGCCAGACCAATATTCCCCAAAGCTTAACCTCGTATTGAAAAACTAAATTTTCCCCTCAACTCATTATAATTTTTTGCAGTATCGATATAATCCATTACCGAGACATAGTCTATCTTCAATCCTAAACTCAGATTGCGGGATAGTCTGTACTGGGCCCCTCCATTCAGCGTAATCTTCTGATTATCAAGCCCGGGGTCCCCCTCAGGCCGCGGCTCTTTAAATCCATCCACCAGGTTAAAGCCAACAGAGATATTCAAGGCCTTTTCAAAAAATTTATATCCGACCTTCGCGCTGGATATCCGGAACGTGGTGGAGTTTTGGTCGTCCGTTACCGGAGTATTCTTTGAGAACCCACCGCCAAGTAAGAGCTGCATCGGGAAATGAAAACCGAGAGAGAGTGCACCTGTAAATGAATTAGTGGTGAAATCCCGGTTATCTTCAGAGGTCGAATTCCTGTCTGTATAGTTCATATTCATAATACTACCATTGATATTGGCCGAGATATCATACAATTGAAACCTGTATGACGGGGCAATCGTATGTGTCACCGTTTTGTTGTCATTCAGAACCACACTCTCCTGTCGCTGCTCAACGCCCTCTGGTAGTTCCCCGGACCGGTTCATAAAACGCAGCGAATAATTAATCATAGGTAGATTCCTGAATCGGAGCCCAATTCCCCCCGAAACAGTATTATTCGTTGTTGTTTGGGGTCTGGTATCACCGGCAATATTATCAAATGTATTCTCGTATCCGGCGGAGAGAGAAACTTGGTTTTTCATGATCCGCGTACGTATCCGGGAGCGAAGCCCCTGAATGTCTGTCTGAATTGAGGGGTTTCCCAGAGAGGCATAGTTCGCAGGAACTCGCAAATACTCAGCCATCACATTCGATTCCCCAATCCCAATGGGCACCGGAGTGTTAAATTCAACCCGGTAAGTCCCCTGCTTAATCATTTTATTTATGACATAATCCCCCGCATTGAAATCATCCATGTTCGGAAACGCCGTAGACAATCCACGGCCTTTTGCGCTGCCCAACACCAGGTCATCAGTCAACGGAAATCCCAGTGTGCGTTCGATATTATCCAGTAGATCTTCTTCCAGACCACCAACTTCTACCAATAAGGAGTCGCCGGCGTTTACATCGTTCAATGCCGAAAGTGCTACCTCCCCGGAAAGACGAGTCCTGTCCTGAAATAAATGCAGGGTAGCGTCCGCACCCGCCACGAGATTGCCCAGAAAGGTGTAATTCCCCTCCAGGGACTTATAGGGTAGGTCCAGGCTGGTGGTCATATCATAGGCCCGAAAACCACTGATGCCAACGTTAAAATGCCTGAAAAAATCGACCTCTGTTCGCAATCCATTGAATATGCGGGTTGGTGTACCTTTGGTGTGCTGAACATACATGGTGTCACCAGGGGTAGTTTGGAGCAGACTCCATTGTGTGGAGTCCGGGTGGGTTCTGGTGATGCTGGTAACCAGTTGTTTGGTCTCGCCCTGGATGTATGTAGTCTTCCACCATCCTAGTTTCAACTGGGAGGTTAACCCCCTGACTCGTGTACCCTTCAGGGTTAATTCGGTAAACTGGGGCGTATAATCGCCGTAAATCAGGTCCAGCCAGGGTGACCGGATATCCAATTTCAACCGGTTTAGGGGTTGACGTCGCTCTGCAAGTTCGATAGCTGTCTCATCGATGATATGGGTGTTGAGAAGCGCTGATGTGTTTACTCTGAATTTCCAAAGATCAAACTTGACCCGGGCGTTGATACGGTGTTGATCAATGGGGCGATTAAGTGGCTGGGCTTTCCCGATATATCTATCGTAATCGGTATCGAGCCCTATACTCCAGCTAAAATTGAGATTTTCCTGCCATCCCGGGGATGCTTCTTTGGCTTGGGCAGTCTGTAACTGTTCTCGTCCGACCGCGAAAGAATAGGATTGTGCGAACGCTTTTCCGTCCGTTGTTTCCAGGTGCAAAGATATGGTATGTTCACCGGCGCCAAAGGAGGCCGGCGGTACATAAGATATGATATCGGCGGTTATCTGGGCCTGCCGAGTGACACTATTGCCATCCACCAATAGCTGTATGCTGTTCATATTCAGCTGCTGCTCAGGATCATACAGTGAAAGTACAACAATCTGGTTGGGATCTTTCAATATCTCATCCGGATCGGGAGTCAGTAAACTAATATTCAAGTCTTTTAACTGCCCTGCCCCTACAGGAGAGAATACACGTAAACTCAGCGGATCATTCTCCCCATCGTCAGGATATGTACTCTGGTTCCCGTGAATATCCTCAGCCCAGAAATAGTAAAATAGCGTTCCGGACTCTACCTCGTTGGGTGGTATTTCCGCAACATAATTTACATCGAATCTCATGGGGATGGATGTAAAATTCCGGTCCGGAGAAAAGCGATAATAGAGTAGCACCCGGTTGACCTCAGATTGGTCATTTACCAGGGCCTCAATTTGTATCGAGGAATTCTCATAGGCCGTTTCGATTGTCTCAATAGGTATAAAAGTCGGTGCCTGCCCGTCGTCCTGAAGTGCCATCGCCGGCCCCACTGTCAGCAAAACAAGAAAACTGAGAAAAAGGTGGCCCCTAATTTTCATTTTTGGCCACCTTCCCTCTGGCCACCTGGGCGAACGGCGAGCCGGAGAGTAATGGAGCCGTCAGGATTTTCAATTTCCTCCACTCCGGCTATCTCATACTCGCCGGATTCAACCTTCTGTAACAGATCATCCACTGCCCCTCCTCCTTCTACAGAAGAAGCGCTAATGGTTCGACCCTCAATGCGATCGGCAACCTGCTTCAATCCCTTTTTCTGTGCAACCCTTTCCAGCTTCCCATTCAAGGCCTTCTTCTGTGTCTCCGTCCGGTAAAACGACATGCTCAAATCGCCCGAAGCCACGTCCTCGGCTCCGACAACGATTTTGTGCGTTCCCTTGTCGAGTGCCTTGGCCTGAAAGGTCGACCGCCCATTCGTAATATTAAAACTTACCTGGTTAGTCCACTTCTTACCATCGGTAGAAAAAACAACCCCTTCTCTTTCGCTGGAAACATTCACCGCGCCGGAATAGTTGCTTACGGACGACTGGCTGTTCAAATCCCGGATTTGCAACCCGATTTTCACTGGACTTTGTATTGGTTGCTGACCTTGTTTCTCCGGGTTAAGATTCACTCCCCAGTCCGGTTCAACCTCTTGCTCCCATGTCGGAATCTGGTTTTTCGGGATCTTCCTTGGTTGCTCAGGCGATTTACCAGCCTCGGCTTTCGACTGCATCTGTGCCTCAGCCAGGATGGTCCCCAAATCGTTTGTGAACTCCACCACACCATTGATAACGGTCAGCGTAGTGCTGCCATCCGTATCGTTCACTTCCAAATAAAACTCCGTTCCTTTGACAGCCGCGACGGAGGTTGAGGTTATTACTTCAAAATGGCCGTAGCTACCCTCCTTAACATCGGAATAGATTTCACCCTTATTCATATGTACCCTCGTATCCTGCTGATTTGCAGCGGATCGCTGGCTGCGAATCTCAACCTCGGAATTCTCGTGAATTTTCAGGAGGGATTTATCCAGAAAGAGGAGAGCAGCGTATTCGTTATCGCCGGTCACTATCCAGTCGCCCTGGGACAGCTGCTGCCCTCTGATCGCTGTCACAGACATTTCTCCTCCTGTTCGTCTCACCTCAACATTTCCCTTAACTTTCAGAACTGCGGCAATCATCTCCGGAGCAGCCATAGCCATAGGTTGCCATAACAATAGCAGGGTTGTAAACAGAATAATATGGATATTTTTCTTTTTCACAGTGTCTTTCTCCTCAACTCACTATTCCTCAACCAATTGCAGAATAATCACGGATTCCCCGGATGGGGTTGTAAATTGTCCAGTCCCACTCCAGTCTCCCAGCATATTCCCTTCCTGATCCAGCGCAGCCACCCGCCAGTAGTAGGTCTGGTTGTTACCAAGCGTCGGGACTTGTGCAAATCGGTTTTCAGTTAGTTCGTTATTGCTATAGATGATCTGCGAAAAATTCTCATTTGTGCTGACTTCAATGCCATATCTCTGGGCCCCAAGAACTGACTGCCAGAGGAATGACGGTGTCGTGGATACTGTGGTAACATTATTCGGACTCTGTATAACCGGGATCTTGCTGGCGCTGATAGAAAAATTGAACGAACCGCTGAAATCCCCCAGCGGACCGTCCTCATTCAGGGCCCTTACCCGCCAGTAATACGAATCATCGTATTCCAGCGGCTCGGCACCGACAGAGGGATACTGAGCTGTACTCTCGGAAATATTGGCATTTTTCCACAAAATACTGGAGTATTCCTCGTCCGAAGCCACTTCTATTTCGTAACCTGTGGCAGCGTCAATGGCCCCCCAGCTGAATTGCGGACGCAATGTCGAGACAGATGCCCCGGATGAGGGCGAATTTAGTGTGACAATAAACTCAGCGGTCAATGTAAAACTTCTGCCATCTGACCAGGGCCCTATCTCTGTTCCCTGGTTATTCAATGCCCGGACCTGCCAGAAATAGGTATTGCCCAATTCCAGGGCTGTTGCGTCAGAAGGATAGGTAAGGGAGCTTGCACCGGTTTGTAAACTCCAGGGATTTTCGAATCCGCTGTTATTTGAAAATTGCACCTGATAGGCCGCCACACTGTCCGCAGGATCCCATGAGAATGTTGGAGTTGTGGATGAGACATTCGCACCATCAGCAGGTAACAATCCTGTGACGGTAACAGGCTGTCCCGGACCACTGTCTGCTGTTGGTCCTCCGCCTTCCTCACCGGTTGTGAACCCACCGGATTCCGAGACACTCAGGACCTGTCCACCCTCAGACAATGCGGAAACACGCCAGTAATAATTCGTGCTGGTTTCCAGCGCTAAAGCAAAAGAAGGATAGGTCACGCTTG